>DMUE01000197.1:1617-3827 GCA_003476465.1 Microbacterium sp.
GAACCCTGAACCGTGGCGAGTTCGTCGATTATCGTCTGCTCCTGCGCGGTGAGCTGCTCCGCGATCCGGGCGAAGCGCGCCGCGAGCTCGGGGTCCGACGTCTGCTCGGCCAGCTCCTGCGCCCAGTACAGAGCGAGGTAGAAGTGGCTGCCGCGGTTGTCGATGGCTCCCACCGCCCGTCCGGGCGACCGGTCGTTCTCGAGGAAGGCGCCCGTCGCGGCATCCAGCGTTTCGGCGAGGACCTTCGCACGGGCGTTGCCGGTCCGCTCAGCCTGGTGCTCGAACGAGGCGGCGAGGGCGAAGAACTCCCCGAGCGAGTCCCAGCGCAGGAAGTTCTCTGCGATGAGCTGCTGCACGTGCTTGGGGGCCGATCCTCCCGCTCCGGTCTCGAACAGGCCTCCGCCCGCGAGCAGCGGAACGATCGAGAGCATCTTGGCGCTGGTGCCGACCTCGAGGATCGGGAACAGGTCGGTCAGGTAGTCACGCAGCACGTTTCCCGTCACCGAGATGGTGTCGAGCCCGTGGCGCATTCGCGAGAGCGTGTAGCGCGTGGCCTCCTCCGGAGCGAGGATCACGAGCTGCAGACCGTGCACATCGAGGGTCGCGAGCGCCTGATGGACCTTGGCGATCAGCTGGGCGTCGTGCGAACGATTCACATCGAGCCAGAACACGGCCGGCGAGCCGGTCGCCCTGGCGCGACCCACCGCGAGGCGAACCCAGTCGATGACGGCGATGTGCTTGGTCTGGCTCGCGCGCCAGATATCTCCGGCCTCGACGGTGTGCTCGATGAGCACCTCGCCCGAGCCGTCGACGACCTGTACGACGCCCGGCGCCGCGATCTCGAACGTCTTGTCGTGGCTGCCGTACTCCTCGGCGGCCTGCGCCATGAGACCGACGTTGGGCACCGTGCCGATCTTCGCCGGATCGAGGGGACCATTGGCGATGACATCGTCGATCACGGCCTGGTAGACGCCCGCGTACGACGAGTCGGGAATGACGGCGATCGTGTCGTCCTCTCCGCCGTCGGCGCCCCAGAGCTTGCCGCCGTTGCGGACGAGGGCGGGCATGGATGCGTCGACGATGACGTCCGAGGGAACGTGCAGGTTGGTGATGCCCTTGTCCGAGTTGACGTAGGAAACCCGCGCGCCGGCCGCCAGGGCATCGGCGAACGCCGCGGCGATCTCCTCGCCGCCCTCCACACTGGTCAATCCGGAGAGGATCGCGCCGAGCCCGTTGTCCGGGTCGAGCCCCGCCGCCGCGATCCGGTCGCCGTAGCGCGCGAAGACGTCGGTGAAGTAGGAGCGGACGACGTGGCCGAAGATGATCGGATCGCTGACCTTCATCATCGTCGCCTTGAGGTGCACGGAGTAGAGCACATCATCGGCCTTCGCCTGGTCCAGGGTCTCGGCGAGGAAGGCATCGAGCGCGTTCGCCGAGAGGAACGTCGCGTCGACGATCTCGCGCGGCAAGACCTTGAGGTCGCGTTTCAGCACCGTCTCGGTACCGTCCACGGCGCGGTGGCGGATCGTCAGCACGCCGTCGTGGGCGGCGACCCAGGACTTCTCGTTGCTCTTGAAATCGTCGTGTCCCATCGTGGCGACGCGCGTCTTCGACCCGGCGGGGAAAGGCTTGTTCACGTGCGGATGCTTGCGCGCATAGTTCTTGACCGAGAGGGGGGCCCGGCGATCGCTGTTACCCTCGCGCAGAATGGGGTTGACCGCCGAACCCTTGATGCGGTCGTAGCGTGCACGGACATCTTTCTCATCGAGCGTGGTGGGCTCGTCGGGGTAGTCGGGCACGTCGTAACCCTGCTGCTGCAACTCGGCGACGGCGGCCTTCAGTTGCGGGATGGAGGCCGAGATGTTCGGAAGCTTGATGATGTTCGCCTCGGGCAGGGTCGCGAGCCCTCCGAGTTCGGCCAGCGCATCGCCTACCTGCTGCTCGGGCGTCAGCTTCTGCGGAAAGGCGGCGAGAATGCGTGCGGCGAGCGAGATGTCACGCGTCTCTACGTCCACCCCCGCCTGACGTGCCACGGCGCGTACGATCGGCAGGAAGGACGCCGTCGCGAGGGCCGGGGCCTCATCGGTGTGCGTGTAGATGATAGTGGATTCGGTCACCTGAGGTCTCCATTCACGTCATTTCCAGCCTATCCCACGCTCCTGAACTCTCTCGACGTCGAGAGAGTTCAGGAGCGAACGCCGCCGGACTTT
>DMUE01000197.1:3846-4219 GCA_003476465.1 Microbacterium sp.
GTGGCCGATCCGAGCACGTCGTGGCAGCGCGTGATCTGCGATGGAGATGAAGTGGTCGGGTTCGTCAGCGCCAATTTCGACGAAGAAGCGCCGGTCGACTACTTCCGCTCGGTGCTCTGGCGCATCAACGTCGACGCCGACGACCAGGGGCGCGGTGTGGGACGTTTCGCCGTCCAGTCGCTCGTCGAAGAGGCGCGTGCGCGCGGCCTCGACCACGTCAACGTGATCTACGAAGCGGGCGAGGGCGGGCCCGAGGCCTTCTTCCGTCGCGTCGGCTTCACGGCGGTCGGCGAGACCGAGTACGGCGAGGTCGTCGCCGAGATCCGCTTCTAGACTCACACCGCCCGGGGCACGGCTTCGTGCCGGACACGGG
>DMUE01000045.1 GCA_003476465.1 Microbacterium sp.
GGCCGAGCTCGCGCACGACGCTCTGGCCGTTGTGGCGTTCTGGTCGGATGCCGCGCTGCTGCTGCGCCTCGGCGAGCCGGTGAAGCCCATGGAGCTGCTTGACTCGATCCTGCGGCTGCCCGCGCGGGGCCTCACGAACATCGCGTTCCCGCTGGAGGTCGCGGCCACCCAGCTCGCCCGCGTCCCCGCGCGCGATGCCCGTGTCGTGCTGCTGTCGGACTGCGTGCACAACGCCGGACCCGACCCGCGACCGCTGGCGGCGCGTCTGCCGCGGCTGGACGTGCTGCTCGACGCGAGCGGCGAGAAGGACGTCGAACTGGGCCGGGAACTCGCGGCACGTGGCCGCGGCGTGTGCCGCGTCATCCATGACTTCCGCGACGTCGCGCCGGCGCTGAGTGCGATCTTCCAGAGCTAGCGATTTTGGCACCGAGTGTCATTAGGATATCCGTAGACAGAACAGACAACGCAGCGCATCCCCTATCGACAAGGAGGTCGGAGCATGACAGGACTTCTGGAATGGCCCTGGAAGCAGAACCCGTGGTTTGAATCCGTACTGGAGGCTCAGCGGCGGGCGAAGAAGCGGCTTCCGCCGTCCGTGTATGCGGCGCTCGTCGCCGGTTCCGAGCGTGGTGCCACCCCGCACGACAACACGGATGCCTTCGCCGAGCTCGCCTTCGCCCCGCACGTGGCCGGGCATCAGCCCGAACGCGACCTGTCGACGACGGTTCTCGGCATCCCGATCTCCCTCCCGGTGCTCATCTCTCCCACCGGTGTGCAGGCCGTCGATCCCGATGGCGAGGTCGCAGTGGCCAGGGCCGCCGCGGCGCGTGGCACGATCATGGGACTGAGCTCGTTCGCCAGCAAGCCGGTGGAGCAAGTCGTCAGCGCGAACGAGAACACGTTCTTCCAGATGTACTGGACCGGCTCGAAGGAGCAGATGGTCCAGCGGATGGACCGCGCGCGCGCGGCAGGAGCCAAGGCGCTCATAGCAACGCTCGACTGGTCGTTCTCGGTCGGCCGCGACTGGGGCAGCCCGTCCATCCCCGAGAAGATGGACCTCAAGGCGATGATCCAGTTCGCCCCCGAGGGCATCCGCCGCCCGCGGTGGCTGCTGGACTGGGCGAAGGTCGGCATTCCCGACCTCACCGCACCCAACCTGCAGCCGCCCGACGGACCGGCGCCGACGTTCTTCAGCGCCTACTACGAATGGATGCAGACCCCGCCGCCCAGCTGGGAAGACGTCGAATGGCTGCGGAAGGAGTGGGGCGGTCCGTTCCTTCTCAAGGGGATCACCCGCGTCGACGACGCCAAGCATGCTGTCGATATCGGGGCAGACGCGATCTCGGTTTCCAACCACGGTGGCAACAACCTCGACACCACGCCCGCGACGATCCGCTGTCTCGGCCCGGTAGCCGACGCCGTCGGCGACCAGGTCGAGGTGCTGCTCGACGGCGGCATCCGCCGCGGCGGCGACGTCGCGAAGGCACTCGCCTTCGGAGCCCGCGCGGTCATGATCGGTCGCGCGTACCTGTGGGGTCTGGCCGCCAACGGGCAGACCGGCGTCGAAAACGTGCTCGACCTCCTGCGCATGGGACTGGATTCGGCCGTGCTCGGCCTCGGGCACTCGTCGATCCACGAGCTCAGCCCCGCCGACCTCTGGGTGCCGCCGGGGTTTGAGCGCAGGCTCGGTGACTCGGCACCAGAGGCCGCCTCCAAGGCCCCGGCCACCACACCCCGCAAGACGAAAGCCACGACCGGCACGGCAGAGACTGCGGGAACGTCGACGAAGGCAGAGCAGGAAAGGGTCGCCCGCGCCGACGCGTGAGGGGAGGATGCCGGGAATGCAGCCCCCCTCTGAGTCGCCGTCGCTCGCCTCGCGCACGTGGGACACCGTCGGCCATCCGCTGCTTCTCGTGCCGCTCGGATCCACCGAACAGCACGGACCTCACCTGCCACTGGACACCGACACGCTCGTTGCAACGGCGGTCGCCGAGCGGGTGACTCCAGAGCTGCGCCACCACGGCGTCGACGCCGTGGTGGCTCCGGCCATCGCCTACGGGTCCAGCGGAGAGCACCAGGGCTTCCCGGGGACCATCTCGATCGGTCGTGAGGCGCTCACCTTGCTCCTCCTGGAGTTCGGGCGCTCCGCCTGTGAGTGGGCAGGGCGCCTGGTCTTCGTGAACGGGCACGGCGGCAACGTGGAAGCCCTCGCGGACGCCGTGCGGCAGCTTCGAGATGAGGGCAGGGATGCCGCGTGGTTGGCGTGCTCGCCGGATCCCCGAGATGCCGCATCCGCTGCACTCCCCCGCGACGCCCACGCCGGGCGCGCGGAAACCTCGCTCATCGCGCACCTGCGGCCCCAGGACCTGCGCGCCGATCGGATCGCTCCGGGCGCGACCGCGAAGCTCTCCGAACTCCTGCAGCGCCTGCGTGCGGAGGGCGTCCGCGCCGTCTCACCGAACGGCGTGCTGGGCAACCCGACCGGCGCGAGCCCCGACGAGGGGCAGCAACTGCTGGACGCCATCTGCGCGGCGGCGATACGACGGGTGCGCGGCGACCGGGTCGCCGAGAACGGGAGCCTGATTGACTGAGAAGCCAACCAGCCGTGGGCCGGATGCGCCGGGCCTCCCCGACGGCTTCGCCGTCAGGCTCAACCGGCACACGCGGGTCCTCGGCGGTGGAGGTGTTCTCGTGGGGGGCTCGCCCACTCGCGTCGCGCGGCTCAAGCCGGCCGCCGTCGATCTCCTCGACGCCGGCACCGTCACTGTTCGGGATGGCGCGAGCCGGGCGCTCGCCGAGCACCTGCTGTCGACCGGCCTGGCCGACCCGGTCGTGTCGTCGCTCCCCCCGGTGCCCCTGACCGCGGCCACCGTCGTCATCCCGGTGCGCGATCGCCCGCGGCAGCTCGACCGGCTCCTGGCCAGCCTGCCCGCGGGGCTCGGCGTCGTGGTCGTCGACGACGCGTCGCATGACCCGGCGGCGGTTGCAGCCGTGGTGAGCGCGCACGGCGCGACGCTGGTTCCGCTCACCAGGAACCTCGGCGCCGCAGGCGCCCGCAACGTGGGGCTGGCGACCGTCACCACCCCCTTCGTTGCGTTCATCGACTCCGACGTCGTGGTCGAGCCCGGCTCGATCGAGACGCTGCTGAGGCACTTCGCCGACCCCGCCGTCGGGATGGTGGCACCACGGATTCTCGGGCTGGAGTCGCCCGATCCGAACTGGATCACCCGGTATGAGAACGCCCGATCCTCTCTCGACCTCGGCCGAGACGCCGCCGCGGTCCGTCCCCGCTCACCGTTGACGTGGGTCTCGAGCACCTGTCAGGTGTGTCGGGTGGCGGTGATGGGCACCGGCTACGACGACACGCTGGATGCGGCCGAGGACGTCGACATGGTCTGGCGCCTCGTCGCGGCGGGGCAACGCGTGCGTTTCGAACCCGCTGCCACGATGCGCCATGAGCACCGCAGCACGCTGCGGACGTGGCTCGGCCGCAAATTCTTCTACGGCACCGGCGCGCAGCCGCTCGCGGAGCGGCATCCGCGCGACGTCGCCCCCGTCGTGCTGCCGCCCTGGTCCGTCGGAGTCCTCATCGCCCTCTTCGCGCAGCGGCGCTGGTCGATCCCCATCGCGGGCGCGATCAGCGCCGTCGTGATGGGGCGCATCGCGCGGCGCCTGGGCCATCTGCCGAGACCGGCGGCGGTCGCCGCACAGCTCACTCGTGACGGCCTGNNCTGCGGCACTGGTGGCCGCTCACCGCGATCGCAGCGCTGTTCTCACGGCGCACCCGACGAGCCGTGCTCGTTGCCGCGGTCGCCGACACGGTGTGGGAGTATGCGCGCGTGCGACCGCAACTCGACCCGGTGCGGTTCGCCGTCGCCCGACGCCTCGACGACGTCGCCTACGGCGCCGGCGTTTGGTGGGGTGCGCTGCGCGGACGCTCGTGGCTCGCCCTTCTGCCCGCGATCGTCCGCACGTCCAAGCCGGCCGCTCGCGACCGCGGCTGAGGGCGCGTGCTGTCAGTGCCGACTCTGGTCTCCGGCTCTGAGCGGAGGTTGTGTGCCTGCTGCATAGGCGAAGGACGCCCGTACGAGGTCGGCGGCGATGTCCGCCTCGGCCG
>DMUE01000085.1 GCA_003476465.1 Microbacterium sp.
TACACATGATTCCCTGGCGTGTTCTGCCGACACCGGGTTAGTATCCGTCGCCGCCGCCAGTAAATTTCTCTCTCAGGGATCGCCTCTCGCCGGCTCTCGTGCGCCGCGCATCCGCGGCCTCAGGCGCCGCGCCGTAGAATCGACCGGACATGTCTCCCCGCGCCCTGAAGCCCCTCGAGCCCGCCGCAACGCCGCCCGAGAACATCCGCAATTTCTGCATCATCGCCCACATCGACCACNNCACGGCAAGTCGACCCTGGCCGATCGGATGCTGCAGATCACCGGTGTCGTCTCGGACCGCGACATGCGTGCCCAGTACCTCGACCGCATGGACATCGAACGCGAGCGCGGCATCACGATCAAGAGCCAGGCCGTGCGCATGCCGTGGTCCCTCGCTTCGACGGGTTCGGCGATGGCGCCCGAGACCTTCGCGCTCAACATGATCGACACTCCGGGCCACGTCGACTTCACGTATGAGGTCAGCCGGTCCCTCGCCGCGTGCGAGGGCGCCATCCTGCTGGTCGACGCCGCTCAGGGCATCGAGGCGCAGACCCTCGCAAACCTGTACCTGGCGCTCGAGAACGACCTGCAGATCATTCCCGTGCTGAACAAGATCGATCTCCCGGCGGCCGACCCCGACAAGTATGCGAACGAGCTCGCCAGCCTGATCGGCGGCAAGCCCGAGGATGTCCTGCGCGTGAGCGGCAAGACCGGCGTGGGCGTCGAGGAGCTGCTCGATCANNATTCAGATGATGTCGACGCGCGCCGTCCACGAACTCCTTGAGATCGGTGTCTCCTCTCCCGAACCGACCCCGACCAAGGGGCTCGGCGTCGGTGAGGTCGGCTATCTGATCACGGGCGTGAAGGACGTGCGCCAGTCGAAGGTCGGCGACACCGTCACGAGCGCCGCCAAGCCCTCGAAAGAGCCCCTGCCGGGCTACACCGACCCCAAGCCCATGGTCTTCTCGGGGCTCTACCCGATCGACGGCAGCGACTACCCGGTGTTGCGCGAGGCCCTCGACAAGCTGAAACTGTCGGATGCCTCGCTCAACTACGAGCCCGAGACATCCGTCGCCCTGGGCTTCGGTTTCCGCTGCGGGTTCTTAGGGTTGCTGCACCTCGAGATCGTGACCGAGCGTCTTGAGCGCGAGTTCGGACTCGACCTGATCTCGACGGCGCCGTCGGTGACCTACGAGGTCACGACGGACGACAAGAAGACCTATACCGTGACGAACCCGAGCGAGTTCCCCTCCGGCACGAAGATCGCCAGCGTCACCGAGCCGATGGTGAAGGCCGCGATCCTCGCGCCGAAGGACTACGTCGGCACGATCATGGAGCTGTGCCAGCAGCGTCGCGGAACGCTCCTCGGCATGGAGTACCTCGGCGAGGATCGTGTCGAGATCCGCTACACGATCCCGCTCGGCGAGATCGTGTTCGACTTCTTCGACAACCTCAAGTCCAAGACCGCCGGGTACGCCTCGCTCGATTACGAACCGAGCGGCGATCAGGAGTCGGATCTGGTCAAGGTCGACATCCTGTTGCAGGGCGAGGCTGTCGACGCCTTCAGCGCAATCGTGCACCGCGACAAGGCCTACGCCTATGGCGTGCTGATGACCGAGCGGCTGAAGAAGCTCATCCCGCGGCAGCAGTTCGAGGTGCCGATCCAAGCTGCCATCGGCGCCCGCATCATCGCCCGCGAATCGATCCGTGCCATGCGCAAGGACGTTCTCGCCAAGTGCTACGGCGGCGACATCAGCCGCAAGCGCAAGCTGCTCGAAAAGCAGAAAGAGGGCAAGAAGCGCATGAAGATGGTCGGCCGTGTGGAGGTTCCGCAGGAGGCGTTCATCGCGGCCCTGTCAGGGGATACCGAGACGAAGGCCAAGTAGGCTGGGGTGATGCGGCGCGGGAGCTTCCAGGACGACACCGTCGACTACGCGGCCGTTGGTGCCACCCAGGCCGCAGACCTGATGCATTACCCGCCCGAGCGCAGCATCCCGGCGGAAGAGACGCTGCGGATCGGCTCGGGCGAGGCGAGATTCCGGGCTGCGGGCGAGTCGCTGCTGTCGTGGGGTGCGCTGCGCGGGGCAGGGCTTCGGCTCTCGGATGTGCGCCCCGCATCGGGTCCCATGTACTCCGGCGTGGGCTTCGACGAAGAGGGCAACGCGCTCGCCCCCTCGCGCACCGAGGCGGATCAGCGTTTCGACGCCGACGGCACGCCATTCGTGGGAGCCGGCACCAACGTGCACGTTCGCGGACGTGTCGCCGGGATGCGCGCGGACGCCGAACTGCGGGTGATCTTCGTCGTCGAAGAGACGCGCCGCGTTGGATTCGCGCTCGGCACGGTGGGCGGTTCGGTCGTGCACGGCGAAGAGTCCTTCATGCTCGATTGGCTGCCGAACGACGAGGTGTGGTTCACCGTGCGCGCCTTCGACGCCCCCTCCGCGCCGGCTTACCGTGTGCTGAAAAGCCTGGTGCGACGACGCAGGCGGGTGCTGTTCACGCGCTACCTGCAGGCGATCTCGCCGCTTTATCCGAAGCCCTCCTGACGTGGCCGGCCCCCTTCCCGTCGGCGATCCCGCACCCGCCGACGGCGCGCTGCCGCGGAACCTCGCCCGCGACCCCTCGACGGATTTCGGCGTCTACCTGCACGTTCCTTTCTGCCGGGTGCGCTGCGGATACTGCGACTTCAACACCTACACCGCCACCGAGCTGCGAGGCGTGCGGCGGGACTCGTACGCCGAGACGCTTTCGGGCGAGATCGCGCTCGCCCGCGGGGTCCTCGACGATGTCGGAGCGCTCCGGCCCGCTTCCACGGTCTTCGTGGGTGGGGGCACGCCGACGTTGCTGGCCGCCGGAGACCTGGCCCGGATGCTCGATGATGTCCGGGGGGCGTTCACCCTGATGCCGGGTGCCGAGATCACGGTGGAGGCGAACCCCGACA
>DMUE01000056.1 GCA_003476465.1 Microbacterium sp.
TCGTGCTGCTGGGGGGTATCGGGATCGGCACACTCTGGATCTGGAACGCCTACGAGGCTCCGATCCGCTCCCTCATGGGCTGGGAGGAGCCGCGCGACTATGAACCGGGCGTGGCGACCGGCGAAGCCCTGGTGACCATTTCTGCCGGCGACGGCGGACAGGCGATCTCGCAGACCCTCTACGAGGCGGGGGTGACGAAGACGCCCGGCGCGTTCTACGCCTGGTTGCTCGACCTCGACGCGGTACCGATCTTCTACCCGGGGGTGTACCGGCTGCAGCAGCAGATGACGTCGGAGGCCGCTCTTGCGGCACTCGAGAACCCCGAGAACAAACTCGAGAACTCCGCGCTCGTGCGCGAAGGACTCACCGTGGAGCAGACGCTGCCCCTCCTCGCCGACGGAATCGGGCTGCCGATCGAGGACTTTCAAGCCGCGGTCGCCGATCCCGCGGCCTATGGAGTCGCAGCGCCGAGTCTCGAGGGATGGCTCTTCCCCGCCACGTACACATTCGATCCGGATGTCACCGCTGAGCAGGTCATCCAAGCGATGGTCGACCAGGCGGTGCAATCACTCGACGCCGCCGGTGTTCCCGTCGACGAGCGCCAGCGCATCCTCACCATCGCGTCGATAATCCAGCGCGAGGCGCGCGAGACCGATGACTTCTACAAGGTTTCGCGCGTCATCCAGAACCGTCTGCAGCCAGGCAACCCCGAGACGTTCGGCAAGCTGCAGATGGACTCGACCGCGCAGTACGGCTACGAAGAGATGCACGACGGTACGGTCAGCACCTCTGCCGAGGCGCTCGAGGACGACAACCCCTGGAACACGTACAAGATCGAGGGCCTTCCGGCCGGACCGATCGCCAACCCGGGCGACGTCGCGATCGATGCGGCGATGAACCCCGTCGAAGGCACCTGGCTGTATTTCGTCACGGTCAACCTCGAAACGGGCGAGACGGTCTTCACCGACACCTATGCACAACACCAGAAAGCGATCGAGCAGTGGCAGCAGTGGTGTGCCGACAACCCCGACGGCGGTTGCTGACGTGACGGATGCCTGGGGCCCCGCATCGCTCGCGGTGTGGGGGAGTCCCGTNNCGGGCCCCATGGCATCAACACCGATGTGGGCGGGCTCGTCGCAGCCCTGCGCGAGCTCGGCGTTCCCTCACCCGAGGTGGCCCGCCTGGTGGGTGCGGGCGCCACGGCCTCGTCGGCGATCGTCGCCTTGGCCGAAATGGGTACGCGCCGCGTCGACGTGTGCGCTCGTCGGCTGGTGTCGATTGCGCCGCTCGTGGATCTCGGCGACCGGATCGGCGTCGATGTGCACCTGCATCCGCTGGGCACGACACCGCGTGCCGCCGCGGACGTGACGATCAGCACGCTTCCCGGAGGCACCGATCTCGCCCCGGAGGTCGTCTCGTCGGTATCTGATGAGGGCGGCGCACTCCTCGATGTGGCGTATAGCCCGTGGCCCTCGACGCTTGCCGCGGCGTGGTCCGAGCGTGACAGCAGAGTGATCTCGGGTTTGCCGATGCTGCTTCATCAGGCGCTGCTGCAGGTGCGTTTCTTCGTGTCGGGCGATGCCGAGGCGGTCCTTCCGGACGAGGAGACGGTGTTCGCCGCGATGCGCTCCGCTCTCATGGGAGACTAGAGGGATGCTCCGTGTCCTCACCGCCGGCGAATCGCACGGCCCCGAACTGATCGCCGTCATGGAGGGGCTGCCCTCCGGCGTGCCCATCTCGATCGACGCGATCCAGGCCGATCTGCAACGCCGCAAGCTCGGCTACGGCCGGGGCTCGCGCATGAAGTTCGAGCAGGACGAACTCACCCTCTCGGCCGGGGTGCGTCACGGTCTGAGCCTCGGTAGTCCGATCGCCCTGCGCGTCGGCAACACCGAATGGCCCAAATGGGCCGAGGTGATGAGCGCGGAACCGGTCGAACCGACCGAGAAGTCCCGCGGGCGTGGCGCCGCCCTCACGCGGCCGCGGCCGGGTCACGCCGACCTCGTCGGAATGCAGAAGTACGACTTCGACGAAGCGCGACCGATCCTCGAGCGGGCGAGCGCACGCGAGACCGCGGCTCGTGTCGCCCTCGGCGCGGTCGCACGCGCGTTCCTCGGTGAGCTCGGCATCCGGCTCGTCAGCCACACGCTCTCGGTCGGTCCCGTGCACGTGCCCGACGGCGCCGCCCTGCCCACCCCCGACGACGTGGCCCTGCTGGATGCCGATGACCTGCGCTGCTTCGACGCGGAGACGTCGACGCGCATGGTCGCCGAGGTCGATGCGGCCCGCAAGGACGGCGACACCCTCGGCGGCATCGTCGAGGTGCTCGCGTACGGCCTGCCGCCCGGACTCGGCTCGCACGTGCACTGGGATCGGCGCCTCGACGGCAAGCTCGCGCAGGCGCTGATGAGCATTCAGGCAATCAAGGGCGTCGAGATCGGCGACGGTTTCATCACGACGACACGCCGCGGCTCGGCCGCTCACGACGAACTTTTCGTCACGGACGGCAGGATCTCGAGGGCGACGGATCGCGCCGGCGGCACCGAGGGGGGGATGTCGACGGGCACCGTCCTGCGGGTCCGGGCGGGTATGAAGCCCATCGCCACGGTGCCGCACGCCCTCCGCACAGTCGATGTCGCGACTGGTGAGACGGCCGCAGCCCACCACCAGCGATCGGATGTCTGTGCCGTGCCCGCCTCCGGCGTCGTGGCGGAGGCGATGGTCGCGATCGTGCTGGCCGATGCCGTGCTCGAGAAGTTCGGCGGCGACAGCATCCGTGAGACGCGCCGAAACCTGGACGGCTACCTCGACGCCATTCCCGAGACCCTGCGCACGACGCCCGCCTCGGAGGCAGCGCTCGTCGAGCATGAACTCTTCGGCTGACCGGGCAGTCGTCTTCGTCGGACCCATGGGNNGTTTCCGTGTTCTGGAGCGCGAGGCGGTCACCCGGGCGCTCGAGGGGGGCGGCGTCGTATCGCTCGGCGGGGGAGCGGTGCTCGACCCGTCGACTCGAACGGCTCTGGCCGATCACCGGGTCGTGTACCTGACGGTGAGCGCAGACGCCGTGGCGGGACGGATCCGGGGCGGGAATCGCCCGCTGGTGGCGAAAGATGACCCGGTGGCGGCGTGGCGAGGGATCTTCGACGAGCGCCGAGCGCTGTACGAGCAGGTGGCGGACGTGACCTTCGACACGTCCGCCGGGCCGATCGCGAAGGTCGCGACCGCCGTGCTGGACTGGCTGAGAGAAGACAGATGACCGACCGCACCATCATTTCCGTCGCCGGCGACCCCGGTTATGACATCGCCGTGGGGCCGGGTTCGCTCGACCGCCTCGGCGAGGCCCTCTCGCCGGGCGTCCGCAAAGTGCTGGTCGTGCATCCGCCGACGCTCGGCGCGCGCGCCGGGGAACTCCGTACCCGGTTGATGGACGAGGGCCGGCGTGAGGTGCTGCTCGCCGAGATCCCCGATGCCGAGCAGGGCAAGCGGGTCGAGGTGGCGGCCTTCTGCTGGCAGATCATGGGCCAGGCCGACTTCACGCGAACCGATGCGGTCGTGGGCTTCGGCGGGGGCGCCGTGACCGACCTCGCGGGTTTCGTCGCCGCGACGTGGCTGCGCGGGGTCGAGCTGGTTCAGGTGCCGACGACCGTGCTCGGCATGGTCGACGCCGCCGTGGGAGGCAAGACCGGGATCAACACCGCCGAGGGCAAGAACCTGGTCGGTGCGTTCTGGGCGCCCCGGGCGGTCATCTGCGATCTGGATCTGCTCCACACGCTTCCGAAGAACGAGGCCGTGGCAGGCTTCGCCGAGGTCGTCAAGGCGGGGTTCATCTGGCACCCGCAGATCCTCGACGCTATCGAGGCCGACCCCGAAGCGGCGACCGACGTC
>DMUE01000198.1:0-2659 GCA_003476465.1 Microbacterium sp.
TTTTTTTTTTCAAGCAGAAGACGGCATACGAGATTGCCTCTTGTCTCGTGGGCTCGGAGATGTGTATAAGAGACAGGTCATCGGCGGCGGACTCCTCGGACTCGAGGCGGCGGGAGCACTCCAGGGGCTGGGTGTGGCGTGCACGGTCGTGCAGTCCTCCGATCGCCTCATGTCGGCGCAGCTGGACCTGAGCGGCGGCAACACCCTTCGTCGCCTGATCGAGGCACGCGGCATCCGCGTGCGCACCGGGTCGATCACGACACGGATCGAGAGCGACGATGATTCCCGCGTGAGCGGTGTCGTCCTGCGGGACGGCACCCGCGAGAGCGCCGACCTGGTCATCTTCACGGTCGGTGTGCGTCCGCGGGACGAGCTGGCTCGAGCGGCCGGCCTCCAGGTGCACGAGCGTCAGGGCGTCGTGATCGACGACGGCTGTCAGACGAGCGACCCTCGCGTTCTCGCGATCGGCGAGGTCGCCAACTACGCAGGCGTGTGCGTGGGACTCGTGGCCCCCGGCTACGCCATGGCGGAGGTCGCCGCCAGCCGGCTACTCGGGGTCGAGGCATCCTTTCCGGGCTACGACCTCTCCACCAAACTGAAACTCAACGGCGTGGATGTCGCCAGCTTCGGAGACGCGTTCGCCACCACACCGGGCGCCCTGGACGTCGTCTACACCGATCCCGTCGCCGGGGTCTACAAGAAGCTCGTCCTCTCCGACGACGCGAAAACCCTGCTGGGCGGGGTCCTGGTCGGCGACGCTTCGGCGTATGGATCGCTTCGGCCGCTCGTCGGCGGACCCCTGGGAGGGGACCCGGCCGCGTACCTCATCCCCTCCAACGGTGTCGCCGCACCGACGGGCGAACTGCCCGACACGGCCCTGGTCTGCTCGTGCAACAGCGTGACGGCGGGAGTCATCCGGCATGCCGTGGGATCGGAGGGGTGCCGGGATGTCGCCGCCGTGAAGACGTGCACCCGCGCAGGTGCAGCATGCGGTTCGTGCGTGCCGATGATCACGTCGATCGTCGGGGCCGAGCTCGCCAAGTCGGGTGCGACTCTCAGCACGGCGCTCTGCGAACACTTCGATTTCTCGCGCCGTCAGCTCTTCGATGCCGTCCGGGTGTCGGGTCTGCGGACCTTCAGCGCGGTCATCGAGCGATTCGGAACGGGTCGGGGATGCGACATCTGCAAGCCGGCACTGGCGAGCATCCTCTCCACCCTGGTGGGCGCACACGTCCTCGACGGGGAGAACGCGACGCTGCAGGACACCAACGACCACGTCATGGCGAACCTGCAGAAGGACGGCAGCTATTCGGTCGTGCCGCGCATCCCGGGCGGCGAGATCACCCCCGAAGGCCTGCTCGTCATCGGCCAGGTCGCCAAGGACTTCGGCCTGTACACGAAGATCACGGGCGGCCAGAGAATCGACATGTTCGGCGCGCGCCTCGAGCAACTGCCGGATATCTGGAAGCGCCTGGTCGACGCGGGCTTCGAATCCGGTCACGCGTACGGGAAGTCGCTCCGCACGGTCAAGTCGTGCGTCGGCTCCACCTGGTGCCGATACGGCGTTCAGGATGCCGTGGGCATGGCCGTGCACGTGGAGCTGCGCTATCGCGGGCTCCGCTCGCCCCACAAGATCAAGCTGGGCGTGTCCGGGTGCGCGAGGGAGTGCGCGGAGGCGCGCGGCAAGGACGTCGGCATCATCGCGACCGAGGCCGGCTGGAACATGTACGTCGGCGGCAATGGCGGATTCACTCCGCGCCACGCCGTGCTCTTAGCCGAGGGTCTGAACGACGAGCAGCTGCTGACCGCGATCGACCGCTTCCTGATGTACTACATCTTCACCGCGGACCGCTTGCAGCGAACGGCCCCATGGTTTCAGGGCCTCGACGGCGGCATCGAAGAACTGCGTGCGGTGATCTTCGACGACAGCATCGGGATCTGCGCCGACCTGGACGCCGCGATGGCCACGCACGTCGCCGACTACGAAGACGAGTGGAAGGCGACCCTCGAGGACCCCGAGAAGCTGCGCCGGTTCGCCTCGTTCGTGAACGCACCGACGACTCCCGACCCGTCGCTGGCGTACACGGCCGAGCGCGGTCAACCCCGCCCGGCGACGCGTGAGGAGCGCGCCGACTCGCGCGTGCTGATCGCCGGCACGACTCTGGAGGTGCGGCGATGACGACCACACAGACGCACCCCGGGGAAGCCGCCGCCGCACAGGCGCAGTGGCAGCGGATCTGCCGGGTCGATGCGCTCGAGCCGGAGCGCGGCCGCGCCGCCCTCGTCGGAACGACGCAGGTCGCGCTCTTTCTCCTGCATGACGGAGAGATCTACGCCGTGTCGAATCGTGACCCCTACTCCGGCGCTCATGTGATGTCGCGGGGTATCGTCGGCACGCGCGGCGGGGTGCCGACGGTTGCCTCGCCCATGTACAAGCACGTCTTCGATCTGCGCACCGGCACCTGCCTGGACACACAGGGCAAGGACGAACGCGTTCTGGATGTCTGGCCGGCAACTGTGCGGGATGACGAACTGTTCCTGAACATGCCGGAGCAGCGATGACCACGATGCTCGGGATTTCTCTCACCGGCCGCGCTGTCCTGATGGTGGGTGGCGGATCGGTGACCGCCCGGCGTCTGCAGCGCTTCATCGACGATGG
>DMUE01000198.1:2675-6429 GCA_003476465.1 Microbacterium sp.
TGCGTGAACGCCTCGGACGGCGCCCACGGCACCGCGCGGTTGACCGCCGAGACGCGTGCGGGTGACGTGGTCGTCGGTGTCATGTCGGACGCCGGAGTGGACCCGGGTCGTGCCGCCCACCTGCGTGACACGATCGGCGCGATGCTGCGCGAGGGGCGCCTTCCGCTGCGCCGTCGTCGCACCCGCGCCGTGGGGCGCGTCGACCTGGTCGGTGGCGGGCCCGGTCCCGCCGACCTCCTGACCGTCCGCGGGCGGCGACTGCTCGCGGAAGCAGATGTCGTGGTCGCCGACCGTCTCGGCCCCACCGACGTTCTCGCCGAGCTCGACCCGAGCGTCGAGATCATCGATGTCGGCAAGCAGCCGGGGCATCATCCGGTTCCCCAGCACGAGATCAACGACCTCCTCGTCGCCCGGGCTCGCGCGGGCAAGCGCGTGGTCCGCCTGAAAGGCGGCGACCCGTTCGTCTACGGACGCGGCGGCGAAGAGGTCATCGCGTGCCGTGCCGCCGGGATCCCCGTCGAGGTCGTCCCCGGTCTGACGAGCATCGTGTCGGTCCCGGCGGCCGCGGGCATCCCGGTCACGCACCGCGGCGTCTCGGCCTCGGTGCACGTCGTGAACGGCCAGGCCGAGATCACCCCGGCGACGCTGGCGGCGATAGTGGACGATGCGGTGACGACGATCGTCCTGATGGGCGTCGCGGCGCTCCCCCGCCTCGTCGAAGCGGCGATCGCCGCCGGCGCACCCCACCACCGACCGGTCGCGATCGTCGAAAGCGGTCACACCCCCCGGCAGCGGACGACACGGACGACGCTCGGGTCCGCCGTCGCCGATGCGGCGGTCGCGGGAGTGGAGAATCCGGCGGTCATCGTGATCGGCGCGGTGGCGCACGCCGACCTGCTCATACCGCATCGGACATCGGTCGGGGCTGTGCCGTCACGGACGGGTGATCCGCACCGGTGACCGATCGCCCCGCCCTCTCGTCCGCACTGGCCGGATGCACGATCGTCATCGCCGTCGACCGCCGCTCCGGCGAGCTCGCCGCAGCCCTGGAGCGACATGGAGCGGTCGTGCGGCATGCGCCCGCCCTGACGATCGTGCCCCATATCGACGACGAGGCGCTGATCGAGAGCACCCGCGAGCTCATCGCGGCACCGCCCGACATCGTGGTCGTCACGACGGGTGTGGGGTTCCGGGGCTGGATGGAGGCAGCAGACGAGGCCGGCCTGCTCGATGATCTCCAGCCCGCGCTCGCCGGTGCGCAGATCGTCGCCCGGGGTCCGAAGGCGCGCGGGGCGATCCAGCAGGCGGGTTTCGCGGCCGACTGGGTGGCGGAGTCCGAGACGTCGATCGAGCTCGGAGAGTTCCTCCTGGCGGAGGGGGTTTCGCGCCGGCGGATTGCGGTGCAGCACCACGGATCGGGTGCGGACGGCCTCGACGAATTGTTCGAATCGAACGGCGCCGAGGTCGTCAGCCTCACCGTTTACCGCTGGGGTCCGCCTCCGGACGCCGAAGCGGTCGGTCGATCCGTCCTCGCGACGGGCGCGGGCGAGATCGACGCCGTCCTGTTCACCTCGGCACCGGGCGCGCAGGAATGGGTCGCCGCAGCGGAGAGGGATGGCGTGCTCGACGATATCCGCGACCAGGTCGCGAGCGGACGCGTCCTGATGGCTGCCGTCGGTCCGATCACCGCCGGTCCGCTTCGAAACGCCTTTCTGGATCCCTTGATCGCCGAACGGGGACGCCTGGGGTCGCTCGTCCGAGCCGTCGTGACACATTTCGGCGGCGGACGGGCCGCGGGACTCGACACCGCCGCGGGTCGCCTCGAGCTGCGCAGTACCGGCGCGGTGCTCGACGGTCGCCTCATCACCCTGTCTCGCACCGGAGTCGACATCCTCGCCGCGCTCTTCGACGCCCGCGGGGGCGTCGTCTCGCGGACCAAGTTGCAGGCAGCTCTGCCGCGCTCGGGCGAGAACACGCACGCTGTCGAGATGGCGGTCGCGCGGGTTCGGGAAGCGCTCGCGGCACCCGATCTCATCAAGACCGTGGTCAAGCGCGGCTACCGCCTGAACATCGTCGAACCGGCGCAGGAGCGACGTTGACCGCAACGCTGATCGCCTGTTCGCACGGCACCCGATCGTCTGCGGGCCGCTCCGCGATCTCGGCGCTGCTCGACCAGGTCCGTGCGCTCGTGCCCGAGGTCCGGGTGCAAGAGGCGTTCGTCGACGTGCAACAGCCCGAGATCGCGGATGTCGTGGAGCGTGAACTACAACGCGCCGTCGACGCCACGGCCGTCGTCGTGCCCGTGCTGCTGTCGGCGGGATACCACACCCGGGTCGACATCGCCCGTGCCGTGGAGCCGCACCCGGGTCGCGCCATCGCAGCACCGGCTCTCGGCCCGCATGATCTGCTCGCCCTCGTCCTCGAATCGCGTCTCGCACCCGCCGCGACGAGCGTCCGTGACGCGGTCATCCTCACCGCCGCGGGCTCGAGCGATCCGGCGGCTGCGATCGCCGTCACCGAAATGGCGCGACTTCTCCAGCGATGCATCTTGAGCCCCGTCACGGTGGCATTCGCGGCGGGCGCCGAGCCACGCATCCCCGACGCGATCGCCGCTGCCCGTGCGGCGGGTGCGCGCCGCGTGATCGCGGCGAGCTACGTCTTGGCCCCCGGGCACTTCCACGACGTGATCGCCCGCGCGGGCGCGGACGTCGTGACCGCGCCCCTCGTTCCGGACCTGCGGGTCGCCGCCCTGATCGTCGAACGGTATCGAGCGGCGGCCGCGATGGTGGCCGAGGGGCTGGACGCCCGAGTCGATTGATACGCGACCGCCCTGATCATTGCAGCAGGTCCGGACGGTGTTCACGCGTGCGCTCGACGCTCTGCTCTCGACGCCACGCCGCGATCGCGCCATGGTTTCCGCCCAGCAGGATCGGCGGCACCTCCAGTCCCCGCCAAACGGGCGGCTTGGTGTAGCTGGGGTACTCCAGGAGTCCGTCCTCGTGCGACTCCTCGACGAGGCTCTCGGGATTTCCGACAACCCCCGGGACCAGGCGCGTGACGGCCTCGATGATCGCCATCGCCGCGACCTCTCCGCCGTTGAGGACATAGTCACCGAGGCTGATCAGACGGACTCGTCCGTTCGCGGCGAAGTGATCGACGACGCGCTGGTCGATGCCCTCGTATCGGCCGCAGGCGAAGACGAGGTGCTTCTCGCCGGCGAGTTCGCGGGCCATGCCCTGCGTGAACAGGTCCCCTGCCGGCGACGTCACGATCAGTACCGCGTCGTCCTCGAGCGTCGCGTCGAGTGCATCGCCCCAGGGTTCTGGCTTCATCACCATCCCCGCGCCGCCCCCGTAGGGCGTGTCATCGACCGTGCGGTGCCGGTCCGATGTCCACTCGCGCAGGTCGTGCACGCGCAGGTCGAGGATGCCCCGCTCCCGAGCCTTCCCGATGAGGGAAAGATCCAGCACATCGAAGAACGCGGGAAAGATCGTCACGATATCGATGCGCACGGCTTCAAGTCTAGGCATCCGTTCATGTTTCGACCGTGTGACCAAGTGCTAACCGTGAGTCGCCCGCGCCCGTGACCCAGACGTGACGAAGAGGTAACCGCGCGGACCCACCGCCCGAAACATCCCATCCGTAGCGTCATCCCTACCTTTACGAGGAGAGACGCCATGACAACGACCGTCGTACCCCCGAGAACAGACTCCGCCAGTGAACCCGGCGGTCGTCCGCCGGCCGACACGGTCGT
>DMUE01000198.1:6458-8666 GCA_003476465.1 Microbacterium sp.
TGCCGAGCCTCGTCGGTGCGACCATGCGCTTCCCCTACACCTTCATGGTGGCGCGGTTCGGCGGACGCAACTGGACCATCGTTTCGGCCAGCCTGCTCCTCATCCCCGCGGTGCTGCTGGGGATCGTCGTCTCGAATCCCGGCACGCCGTTCGGTGTGATGCTCCTGGTGGCGGCGCTCGCCGGGTTCGGTGGCGGCAACTTCGCCAGCTCCATGGCGAACATCACCTACTTCTTTCCCCAACGGGAGAAGGGCTTGGCGCTGGGTCTGAACGCCGCCGGGGGCAACGTCGGCACCGCCGTCGCGCAGTTCGCCGTGCCGATCGCCGTCACGATCGGTGCGGGCGCCACCCTCAACATCGCCCTTGCCGGATGGATGTGGATCCCGCTCATCCTGCTCGCGATGTGGGGAGCCTGGCGCTACATGGACAACCTCTCGAACGCGAAAGCGGATGTCGCGGGCTCCGCCGCTGCCCTGCGTGAACCGCACCTCTGGCTGCTCGCGCTGCTCTACATCGGAACGTTCGGCTCGTTCATCGGCTTCGCGAGCGTCTTCCCGAAACTGATCGCCGACCAGTTCCCTGCGTTCTCGACCCTGCAGGTCGGGCAGGCCGCGATCTCACTCGCGTTCCTGGGCGCCCTCGTCGGATCCATCGCCCGACCGTTCGGCGGGAGGTTGGCGGATCGCTTCGGCGGCGCGCGCGTCACCGTCGCGGCGTTCGGGACGATGGCCCTCGGCGCTTTGGCGCTGGTGTGGGCGCTTCCGCTGCAGAGCTTCTGGATCTTCCTCGGATGTTTCCTCGTGCTCTTCGCGGCGACCGGTGTGGGCAACGGTTCCACCTATCGGATGATCCCGAACGTCTTCGCCGCCCGAGGCCTCGCGCTCGCCGCCGACGCGACGACGTCCGCGTCCATGCAGCGCAAGGCCGCGGCCGCCCTCGGTCTCATCTCGGCGATCGGCGCATACGGTGGGTTCGTCATTCCCCAGATCCTGAATGCTTCGCAGCTGGCCACCGGTGCCTACGTCGCCGCGTTCTACGGCTTCGTCGGGGCGTACGTCGTGCTGCTCGCGCTCACCGCCGTCGTCTACGTCATCCCGCGTGCCGGCCTCGCGGGACAGCGGATCTGAAGCGTATGTCCGCGACCGTCCCGCTGCGGCTCGTCTTGATCGGCTTCGGTCCGGTGGGCGCCCGATTCGCCGAAGAACTCGTGCCCGCCGTCGCGGCGGGGACGATCGAGCTGACCATCGTCGGCGCGGAATCCGGGCCGCCGTACAACCGCGTCCGCATCGCGGAGTACGCGGTGGGACGGGCCGAGCGAGATGACCTCGACCTCGTCGATGTCGACGCATTGACCACCGCGGGCGTCGCCATCCGTACGGATACCCCGGCGCTGCGGCTCGACCGATCGGCGCGAGTCGTCGTCCTGCAGGACGGAACACGTCTGCCCTACGACCGCGTCGTGCTGGCCACAGGCGCCCGAGCCCGCGTTCCGCACCTCGATGGACTCGAGCGGATCGCGGCCGCCGCGAGCACGTCCGACGGCGACGCCGGCAGTGAGGACTCCACGACCGTGGACCCGGACGGCGCTCTGACCGCAGGCGTACAGGTACTGCGCGACCTCGACGACGCGGACGCGCTGCGATCCGTCGTCGCAGCGGGCGGACGGGTCATCGTGCTCGGAGCCGGCGTGCTCGGGGTCGAGCTCGCCCTGATGCTGGCGGGAGCGGCCGCGGTCCCCACGCTCGCGCACTTCGGCCCCGCGCCCATGCCGCGCCACCTCGACCGCGGAGCGGCCTGGGTTGTGAGCTCGTCTCTCGGAGCCGCGGGCGTTCAGGTCGTGCCGCACACACGGGCCGAGGCGATCGTCACGCAGACCGGCCCCGACGGGGTGCGGCGCTTCCATGCCCTCGTCAGCTCGGACGGCAGGAGTGTAGAGGGCGACGTGCTCGTCCTCTCGTGCGGCGTGGAGGCACGGATCGACCTCGCGACGCGGGCGGGGCTTCGTACGGGCGGCGGCATTCTGGTGGATGAGGGACTGCACTCGTGGAGCGATCCGGCCGTCTACGCGATCGGCGACTGTGCCCACATCGCGGATCCGCTGGCACACCGGCACGACATGAGCGTTCCCGGGGGTCCGAGCGGACTGATCGGACCCGGATGGCGCCAGGCCGAATGGTTGGCGCGAGCTTTCGTCGCGGAGGTCGACGG
>DMUE01000241.1:0-248 GCA_003476465.1 Microbacterium sp.
ACGCGCTGGTTGTAGCTCGTGCCCTGGTTGGAGCGGTCGAACTTGCGGAGGTAGTACTCCTGCGTTCCGCCCTCGTCGAGCTGGAGCGTCACGACATCCGCCGAGACCTCCAGGACGACGCCGGCCTTCTCGGCCGTGACGACGTCACCGGCGTCGATGGCCGCATAGCCCTCCATACCGGTGCCGACGAGCGGCGAGTCGCTGCGCAGCAGCGGCACGGCCTGACGCTGCATGTTGGCGCCCATGAG
>DMUE01000241.1:253-3479 GCA_003476465.1 Microbacterium sp.
CTCGTCGGTGACCTTGCCGTCGGTGATGCGACGGTACGGGGTCTCGATGAAACCGAAGGCGTTGATGCGCGCGAACGAGGCGAGAGATCCGATCAGGCCGATGTTCGGGCCTTCCGGCGTCTCGATCGGGCACATGCGACCGTAGTGCGAGGGGTGCACGTCACGCACCTCGACGCCCGCGCGCTCACGCGACAGACCACCGGGGCCGAGCGCCGAGAGGCGGCGCTTGTGGGTCAGACCCGCGAGCGGGTTGTTCTGGTCCATGAACTGCGAGAGCTGGCTCGTTCCGAAGAACTCCTTGATGGCGGCGACGACGGGGCGCACGTTGATCAGCGTCTGCGGCGTGATGGCCTCGATATCCTGCGTGGTCATGCGCTCGCGGACGACGCGCTCCATGCGGGACAGACCTGTGCGGACCTGGTTCTGAATGAGCTCGCCGACGGCGCGGATGCGACGGTTGCCGAAGTTGTCGATGTCGTCGNNAGCGGCTCATCGAGGCCGAGCTTCTGGTTGATCTTGTAGCGACCGACCTTGGCCAGGTCGTAGCGCTTCGGATTGAAGTAGAAGTTGTCCAGCAGCGCACGCGCGGCCTCGGCCGCGACCTGCTCGCCCGGACGGAGCTTGCGGTAGATGTCGCGGAGCGCATCTTCTTTTGTGACGATCGTGTCCTTCGCGAGGGTCTCTTCGATGGAGTCGAAGCCCGCGAACTCGGTCATGATGTCTTCGCTCGTCAGGCCCAGTGCCTTGAGGAACACGGTGACGGACTGCTTGCGCTTGCGGTCGATGCGCACGCCGACCTGGTCACGCTTGTCGATCTCGAACTCGAGCCACGCACCGCGGCTCGGGATGACACGGGCCGAGACGATGTCCTTGTCGCTGGTCTTGTCGGGCGTCTTGTCGAAGTACACCCCGGGNNGTGCCGTTGATGATGAACGTGCCCTTGCCGGTCTGCAGGGGGAAGTCGCCCATGAAGACGGTCTGGGTCTTGATCTCACCGGTCTGGTGGTTCATGAACTCGGCCTCGACGTACAGCGGGGCGGCGTACGTCTTGCCGCGCTCCTTGCACTCCTCGATCGAGTACTTCTCCGGTTCGAGGTAGGGGTTCGTGAACGACAGCTGCATCGTCTCGGAGAGGTCCTCGATCGGCGATATCTCTTCGAAGATCTCCTCGAGGCCACTCACCTCCGGGACATCCGTGCGGCCCTGCGCCTGGGCCTGGGCGACGCGCGCCTTCCAGCCGTCGTTGCCGACGAGCCAGTCGAAGGACTCGGTCTGCAGCGCGAGAAGGTCGGGGACCGTCAGCGTGTCAGAGATCTTCGCGAACGAGAGGCGGGATGCTCCGCGTCCGGTCTGGGGGGTGGTGGTGGATGCGTTGCGCGCAGCGGCCAAGGGAAAAACCTCCGTGGGCCCCGAAGGGCTCGTGTTTCCTCGTCGTGGGTGGATTGCTCGCCTTCCCCGAAACCAGAGCGCCGCACGCCGCTTTCGCGGGGGGCGCACAGGAACAGCCGACCACCATATGAGGGCAGGGGGAGTCTAGGAGCGCAAACAACAACTATACGTCGCAGAGGGCCGACTGTCCAGTCGGATTCTTGACGCGTGTTGTTTCCTGCGGTATAACCGCGCGCGCCCCTCTCCATTCCCTCTTCCGCCGCGCTCGCCCTCTCGCCTGCGCGCCAGGGCGGGGCGCGTCAGGCGCGGGCGTGACGGAACCGGATGCGCGTGCCCGGCCGGGCCTGTCCGAGGGCGTCGAGCGAGGCATCCGTCACCACTGCGATGACCGGGTACCCGCCCGTCACCGGGCCGTCCGCGAGCAGAACAGTCGGCCGGCCGCCGGGGGCAACCTGCATCGCGCCCGGCAGCATCCCCTCGCTCGGCAGCTCCCACGCCGTGGTGCGCACGAGTTCGGGACCGTCGAGCCGCATGCCCACGCGGTCGGCATCGCCCGAGACCGTCCAGACCTCGTCGAACAGCACTCGCCGAGCGGACGCCTCGAACCAATCCTGCCGCGGCCCCGGCGACAGCTCGAGCTCGAGCTGATCGCGCGGCGCACCCCAGGGCGCTATGTCGAGCACCGGGACCGGGGCCTGCGGCGAGCGCCCCACCGTGAGCCGGGCACCGGCGCGAAGCGGGTCCGGACCCAGCCGGGCGAGCGTGTCGGTCGACAGCGAGCCGAGGACGCGCCCACTGTCGTCTGCGTCACCTTCTCCGACGCCACCGCGCACCGCCAGATAGGCGTGCGCGCCGTGCTCGAGCCATCCGATCGACAACTCCCCTCCGCGCGGCCACTCGTGCGCGAGGTACGGATCGAAAGCGCGCCCGTCCACCACGAGAGCGCCGGAGCCCCCCGTCACCGCGATCCACAGATCACGGTGAGCGATCGCGCGGAAGCCGCCCATCGTCACCTCGATGCCCGCGGCGGCCTCGGGATTGCCGACGAGACGGTTGGCGATGCGCAGGGCCGANNCCCGGGCTCACCAGGGCCGGGCGCGGCGCGCCCGGATCGAACAGGGCCGCGTGCGTCGTGCCGATCAGTCGCCACCCGCCGGGCGTGTCCCGGGGGTACGCGCCGGAGAATCCGCCCGCGAGTCCGACGGCGCCCGCCGGGACGCGGGTTCGGGGAGTGTCGAGCCGGGGCACGTCGAACGTCCACGCGGGGCTCGTGAGATACGCGAACCCGGGGGCGAAGCCGGTGAACGCCACGGTCCACTCCGCGCGTTCGTGCCGTTCGGCGAGCTCGCCCGGCCCCATCCCGAGCAACCCGGCGGTCTCGCCCAGATCGGGCCCGTCGTAGGCTGTGTCGAGGATGATGGGGCTCGCCGCCGAGGGGGCAGCCGGGGCCTGCGTCCGCTCGGTCGCCGCGCGCGCGATCCAGGCACGCACGGCCGCGGCGGACACCTGCGCCGGGTCGAACGCGACGAGCACGGTGCGGGCGGCGGGCACCAGATCCGCGACGCCGTCGGGCGGCGCGGCCGCGAGGGCGTCGTGCAGGGCGAGGACCTCGGCCAGCGTCTCGACCTCGGCGAGCAGCGCGCGCTCCCCCATCGGCAGGATGCGCACAGCGGCCGCGGCGCTCACCAGGGTGACCGGACGCCGACCCCGGCGCCTTCGAGCGCGGCCCGCACGGCACGGGCCATGGCGACGGACTCGGGGGTGTCGCCGTGCACGCACAGCGAGGCGGCGCCCGCGACGACGAGGGTCCCATCGATCGCCTCGATCACACCCTCGC
>DMUE01000241.1:3523-5543 GCA_003476465.1 Microbacterium sp.
CATCCGAGAGGTCGACGACCGCGCGCACGAGCGCCCGCGAGGTCTCGGGATCCGCTCCGGCGGCGTGGTACAGGGCTCCGTGCGGCTTGACGTAGCGGATGTCCGCCCCCGCCGCGCGCAGCTCGCGGAACTGGGCCGACACCGCGGCGGTCAGGTCGGCGGGGGCGATGGCCATCGCGACCCGACCGAATGCCGCACGATCGGGATACGACGGATGCGCGCCCGCCGCGACGCCGTGCCGCGCGGCTCGCTCCACCGCCACACGCATGGACGAGGCGTCCCCCGCATGCCCGCCGGTGGCGATACTCGCGCTCGAGACGACCGCGAAAATCGCCTCGTCGTCGGCGGTCGGCGCGCCGTCGACGGTCTCGCCGAGGTCGGCGTTGAGGTCCACGGATGCGGTGGTCAGGGGGTGCACGTCACCATTCTCGCGCGCGCCCCGCCCGCCCGCTCGGGAATCGTGCAGCATCCGATCGATTCGGGTCCCCTGGGGATCGCACTCGCGGCTAGCGTGGGCGGGTGAGCAGAAAGCGAGACGGCGGCGCCGGGGCATCCGTCCCCTCGACGCGCCTCTCGGACGGTTCCATCGCCCGCATCGTGCCCTCGCCGTACACGACGGGGTGGGAACTGGATGTCGCGGGGACGCCGCAATCCCACGTCGACCTCGACGACCCGACGCACCTGCACTTCGAGTACATCGCCCGCATGGGTGCGGTCATCGACCGCCTGAAGCTCCCCGGGCAGCCCCTCACCGTCGTGCACCTCGGTGCGGGCGCCCTCACGCTGCCGCGCTACATCGCCTGGACGCGGCCCGGCTCGCGTCAGCAGATCGTCGAACTCGAGCCCGCGCTCGTCGACCTCGTGCGCACCGAGCTTCCGCTGCCCAGCGGTGCGTCGATCCGCGTGCGGATCGGCGATGCCCGAGCCGTGCTCGAGCGGCTGCCGGCGGGCCTCGTCGGCAGCGTGGACCTGCTCGTCTCGGACGTCTTCGCCGGTGCGCAGACCCCGGCCCACCTGACCTCGGTCGAGTTCTACCGCGCGGCCGCAGCGGTGGTCGCGCCCGACGGCGTCCTGCTGATCAACGTCGCCGACGGCCCGGGGCTCCGCTATGCCCGGCGTCAGGTCGCCACCGTCCGGGCGGTGCTGCCGAACGTGATCGTGCTCGCCGAGGCGCAGGTCTTGAAGGGCCGACGTTTCGGCAACCTTGTCATCGCGGCATCCGCTGCCCGCCTCCCGACCACCTGGCTGCCCCGCCTGATGGCGGCCGGCCCGCACCCGGCCAAGGTCGCCGAGGGTGCGCAGCTCGATGCTTTCGTCGCGGGAGCCTCCCCGGCGACGGATGCCGATGCCACCGACTCTCCCGCGCCGTCGTCGTCGCTGTTCGATCGGTGACACGACAAGCGCCGACGCTCCGGCGCGGCTAGACCGGTTGTGCGCCCCGGCGTTGCACACTGAGGGAGCGAGAAACGCGGTGAGGAGGTCACGGTGAGCTATATCCACGGGTACGACCCCGGAACGCTGCGTGAGATCGTGGACGAGCAGGAGTGCCGCGAGCGGCTGGCCGAGCTCGGCGACCAGCGCAGCCTGCCCGCCCTTCTCGAACGAGTGTGGCTCCTGAAGGTTCTCGGCCGCCTGGACGAGGCGATCATCGTGTCCGACGAGTCGGTGCGCGTCGCTCGCATGGCGGGAACCCGCAAGGACCTGTTGCGTGCGCGGATCCTGCACGCGACGGTGCAGCAGTGGCGCGGCGCCTACGCGGCGGCTGATCACGAGCTGACCACCTGCGCCGGCGAGGCCGAGGGGCAGGGCTGGGCGGCGATCGCGGCGTTCTCCTACCAGCACCGCGGCAAGGTGCACTACGACGCCGGCGACTATGAGGCCGCGCGGCGCGACTTCAAGCGCACACTCTTCCTGCGGCAGGAATCCGGTGCTCCGGACGAACAACTCCAGGCGACCTTGCTCGCCGTGGATGCGGCGGATCGGCGCCGGGCCCAGACGTCGGTCGCGAGCTGAACGACCC
>DMUE01000243.1 GCA_003476465.1 Microbacterium sp.
GTGCTGGCCCTCGGCGGGTGGCTCGTGGGGCATCTGGTTCGGCGTGATCGTGGGCGCCCTGATCGCGGTCCTCTCGAGCAGCATCGGGCTGCTCTTCACGGGCTCGCCCGCCCTCGCGGCGCTGATTCTGCCGGCTCTGCTCGTGCTTGCCGCGGCTCAGCCGATCGCAGCGGTCGTGTTCGTGCTCGACGGTATCCTCATCGGCGCCGGGGATGCCGCCTATCTCGCGCTCGCCGGCGCCGCGAACCTGGTCGTGTTCCTGCCGGTGCTCGTCATCGTCTCGGCCACGGGTATCTCCGGNNCACTGACCCGGCTCTTCGTGAGCGCGAAAAGGGGGCTCAGGACGGCGCGAAGCGGCGGACCCACTCGTACATCACGACCGCGGCCGCAGCACTGGCGTTGATCGAGCGGGTCGAACCGTACTGGGTGATCTCGACGACGACGGATGCCGCGGCGAGCGCTTCGGGCGAGAGGCCGGGCCCCTCCTGCCCGAAGAGCAGGACGCAGCGCTCCGGTAGATCGCACCGATCGAGCGGCACGGACCCCTCGACGTTGTCGATCGCGACGATCGGCAACTCGTGCTCGGCTGCCCAGGCCGCGAAGGACCCGACATCCTCGTGGTGGAAGACGTGCTGATACCTGTCGGTCACCATCGCGCCCCGCCGGTTCCAGCGGCGGCGGCCGATGATGTGCACGGTGTCGGCCAGGAACGCGTTGGCGGTGCGGACGATGGAGCCGATGTTCATATCGTGCTGCCAGTTCTCGATTCCGACGTGGAACGGGTGCCTCCGTCGGTCCAGGTCGGCGATGATCGCGTCCATCGACCAATAGCGGTACCGATCGACGACGTTGCGGCGGTCGCCCTCGGCGAGCAGGATCGGATCCAACCGGGGATCTTGGGGCCACGCATCCGGCCCTCCCGGCCACGATCCGACGCCGACGGTCGCGCCCGTCTCGGGCTCGGGCTCGGGTGGGGTCTCGGACTCGGCGATCACCGGCCCAGCGTATCGGCGGCGGCGATGGGGTCCGCTCGCGGCCCGCGCTCTGCCCCCGGGCCGCCCATCTCTCCCACCCCGCACCCAGAACCGGCTAGAGTTTCGGTGTGCCGAAAAATTCCACGATGACGCCCGGCCCCGGCCGCGCGGTGAGCACGCCGAAGGCGGCATGGTTGATCGGGCCGGCGCTGGTAGCCGGCGTTGCCTACCTCGACCCCGGCAACGTCGCGAGCAACATGACCGCCGGTGCCCAGTACGGGTACCTGCTCGTCTGGGTCGTCGTCGTCGGCAATGTCATGGCCTGGCTCATCCAATACCTCTCGGCCAAGCTCGGCATCGTCACGGGCGAGAGCCTGCCCGAGGTGCTCGGCAGGCGCCTGCGCAACCGGTGGGCTCGCCGCGCCTATTGGCTGCAAGCCGAATTGGTCGCGATGGCGACGGATGTTGCCGAGGTGATCGGCGGCGCCGTCGCGCTGAACCTGTTGTTCGGCATCCCGCTGCTCTGGGGCGGCGTGATCACGGGCGTCGTCTCGATGGGCCTGCTGCTCGTGCAGTCCAAGCGCGGCGCCCGCGCGTTCGAGAACGCCGTGATCGCCCTCATGGTCATCATCGCGGTCGGGTTCACCGCCGGGGTTTTCGTGGGCCCGCCCGAGCCCGCAGGCATCTTCGGGGGCCTGGTGCCGCGGTTCGAGGACGCGGGATCGGTGCTGCTCGCGGCATCCATCCTCGGCGCCACGATCATGCCGCACGCCATCTACGCCCATTCCGCGCTGTCGCGCGATCGCTTCGCCCCGCCCCGCGCGGCCGGCGACGCCTCCATCGCCGCGCCGACCCGTCACGCCGGCGACGAACTCGCGGAGTTGCGCGGGGTTGGCACGGCCCGTCTGCTGCGGGCGACGCGATGGGATGTCTCGATCGCCATGATCCTCGCGGGCGCCGTCAACCTGTGCATCCTGTTGCTCGCCGCCGCGAACCTGGCGGACGTGCCGGGCACCGACAGCCTGGAGGGCGCCTACGCCGCGCTGCAGGCCGGACTCGGCCCCCTCGTCGCGACGCTGTTCGCCGTCGGCCTGCTCGCCTCGGGCCTGGCCTCGACATCGGTGGGCGCGTACGCGGGCGCCGAGGTCATGCACGGGCTGCTGCGCGTCCGCGTGCCCCTTCTGCTCCGGCGACTCGTCACGCTGGTGCCGGCCCTGCTGATCCTCGGCGCAGGCTTCGACCCGACGTTCGCCCTGGTGCTGAGCCAGGTGGTGCTCTCGTTCGGCATCCCGTTCGCCCTCATCCCGCTGGTCGTGCTGACGGCGCAGCGGCGCACCCTCGGTGAGTACCGCAACCGCACAGTCACGACGATCGGGGGAATCGTCGCCAGCATTTTCCTGGTCACACTCAATGCGGTGCTGCTGTTCCTGGTCTTCACCGGCGCCTGACACCGCTGCAATACCCGAGCGATAGCCTGAAGCCATGGCACCAGCGAGCGCCGTGGTCGATGACTATCTCAAGGCGATCTACCACCACACCGAGTGGCAGGACCGCCAGATCACTCCCTCGCAACTGGCCGGCGAGCTCGGGCTGGCGCCGTCGAGCATAACCGAGATGGTGCAGAAGCTCGCCGCTCAGGGCTTGGTGGCGCACCGCCCCTACGGCCCGGTGACGCTGACCGATGCCGGCCGCCGTCGCGCGAGCGGAATCATCCGTCGCCATCGGCTGATCGAGACCTGGCTGGTTCGCGAGTACGGCTACGGCTGGGACGAGGTCCACGACGAGGCCGAGATCCTCGAGCACACGATCAGCGAGCGTCTGCTCGACAAGATCGACGAACGGCTGGGGCGCCCCCGCTTCGACCCGCACGGCGACGCGATCCCGGACCCCGAGGGCCGGGTCGAGCGCGTCGAGTTCGTGTTGCTCGCCGACGCGTCGCCGGGACACGAGGGCACCGTGCTGCGCGTCAGCGACCGCGACGCACCGCTGCTGCGCCGGCTCGAGGAACGCGGCATCGAAGTGGGAAGTGAGGTCCGGGTGGTCTCACGTCATGAACTCCAGGCAGCGAAGGGCACGATCGAGCTGCCGGCCGGTGCGGCCGCGGCCGTGTGGCTGTCGACCTGAGTCCGGCAGCGACCGATGAGAGGTCACGGCCAGTGAACGGCCGTGACCTCTTCGCAGAACGCCCACAGCCGTTCGCCCCGAGCCGGGTCCGACGTCAGCGCGGCCGGACGCCCGGGTCGGGGCATCCCCTTCAGTCCGCCCTTCGGGCCCCAGAACGACCCGCCCGCCGCCCCCGGATCGATCAGTGCCCGCACGGGTGCCCACGCACCCCTCTCCTTCGACTGCGTGACGGCGGCCTGGAGGTTGTCGACGAAGCGTGCGCCGCGCGTCGGTTCGTTCACACCCCGGATGCCCGGGGTCCGACCGCTCACCGAGTAGCCCGGGTGCGCGACGGCGCTCTGCACCGCGATCCCCGCATCGCGCAGCCGCCGGTCGGCCTCGAACCCCAGTGCCTGCGCGATGACCTTCGACTGCACGTACGCGCGCCAGGGCGAGTAGCCGTGCTCGAGTTGGGGATCGACGGGGTCGTACGATCCCAGCGCCGTGGACAGGCTGCCGAGCCACACCATCCGGCCCGGCCGGTCGGAGCGCGCAAGCGCCGGCAGGAGAGCGCCGGCGAGCGCGAAATGCCCGAGAACGTTGCTCGCGAGCACGAGCTCATTGCCGTCGGCTGTCACCTCGCGCGTGCGCGGCGGGTGCACGATCCCGGCGTTCAACAGCACACCGTCGAGCCGATCCCGACCGCCGACCGAAGCGGCGGCGGCACGGACCGAACCCAGGTTGCTCGTGTCCAGCAGCATCGTCTCGACCGATGCCTCGGGAACCTGTCGCGTGAGTGCAGAGCGCGCCGCGGCGAGCCGATTCGGGTTGCGTCCCGACATGATGACGTGGGCTCCGGCGCGCGTGAGCTGTTCGCTGGAGAAGTACCCCAGGCCCGC
>DMUE01000214.1:0-1856 GCA_003476465.1 Microbacterium sp.
CCGTATTCGTCTTTGGATCCGCGCATGAGTGTCGGGCGCATCGTCGGCGAGCCACTGTGGGCACTGGGCATAGGCGGCGATCGGCGGGCGCGCATACGCGAAGTGCTCGATCTCGTCGGGCTCGATCCGGCGATGGCCGGGCGCTTTCCCCACGAGTTCTCGGGCGGGCAGCGTCAGCGCATCGCACTCGCCCGCGCCATCGTGCACGGCCCACGCGTGCTGGTGGGTGACGAACCGCTCTCGGCCCTGGACGTCACGGTGCGGGCCCAGATCCTCGCCCTGCTGAAGAAGCTCCGCGACGAACAGGGCATGGCTCTGCTGCTCGTTTCGCACGACATCGGCGTCGTCCAGAACGTCTGCGACACCGTCGTCGTCATGAAGGACGGCCGTGTCGTCGAAGAGGGCCCCACCGAGCGCGTGCTCCTCGAACCCCAGGTCGCCTACACGCGCCGCCTGCTGGATTCGATCCCCGTCATCGACCCGACCGCATGACACCCGGATGAACCCCCTGCGCCGCTCGCGACGTCGCCCGGGGCACCCGCGGTAGCGTACAGGGATGACCTGGGCCATCGGCAGTACGCTCCTGGGCGCGGCGATCATCGTGTACGGCTTGTCCGATGTCTTCCTGACCCTCGTACACCCCCACGCGCGCGGCCGGATGACCCGCGGCATCGTCGCAGGTGTCTGGCGCCTCACCTCGCGGCTCGGGGGGCGCGCACGAGCAGCCGCGGGACCTCTCGCGACGCTAGGCGTCGTGCTGAGCTGGACGGCTGCGCAGGCCGTCGGCTGGGCTCTGGTTTACCTCCCGCACGTGCCTGAGGGGTTCTCCTATGCCGAGGGGATAGACCCCGGCCGGTATCACGACGCCTCCGAGGCGCTGTACATGTCACTCGTGTCTCTGTCGACCGTCGGCTTCGGCGAGGTGGTCGCCATCGAGCCCACGATTCGCCTCCTCGCGGCGGTGGAGGCCGTGACGGGGTTCGCGCTGCTCACCGCCTCGGCGACGTGGCTGTTGCAGCTCTTCCCGACCCTCGCGCGCCGGCGCACGGCGGCGCTCTCCCTCAGCCTGCTCGGTCAGGCCGGCTATGCCGAACAGCTCGAGGGCATGGATGCGGCATCCGCCAGTGCCGTCCTGCACGAAGCCGCCCGGCAGATCGCCAGCGTGCGCGTCGACCTCGGGCAGAGCCCCGAGTCGTACTACTTCCGGGAGGGCGAGAAGCCCACTTCGCTGGGGCACGCGCTCCCCATCGCCGTCGCCCTCGCGGAGAGGGCGCAATCATCGACCATGGCCGCTGTCCGCGGCGCCGGAGGTGTCCTGAACAACGCGCTGGATGACCTGGGAACCTGCCTGCGCGACAACTTCGACATCCGCGGCGACTCTCGCGCGGAGCTCATCGCGGCTTTCGCGCGCGACCACGCCTGAGCGGTGCCGACGGCACCTGCTGTCGTTGCCGAGGATTTCGCAACGGCAGGAGGGCCTTGCGCTCATCGGAGTCCTCCGCTCGCGCCGAACCCCTCACCTCACGCCGGAGTGCTCACCGTGAGAACAGTCGGCGCTTTTTCTCCTTCTTCGGTGAGAGCGACTTCTGCAGATAGACCGTGCCGAGCCAGCGCCCGAACTTGAAACCGACCCGCCCCATGCGCCCCACCTCGGTGAAGCCGAGCTTTTCGTGCAGCGCGATCGAGGCGTCCGCCCCCTTGTCGCTGATGACGGCGACGATCTCGCGAATGCCCTTCTCTTCGCACGCCGCTATCAGCGCCTCGAGCAGCGCGCGCCCCAGGCCCTTGCCCGCCGCCGCATGCCCCAGGTAGATCGAATTCTCGACGGTGAAGCGGAACGCCGATTTGCCGGCCCA
>DMUE01000214.1:1892-8773 GCA_003476465.1 Microbacterium sp.
ATGTCCGGAATGTCGGCCGGCGTCGCGGCCCGGATCTCGTAGCGGAAGGTCCGCTCGGGATCCTGCTGTCGGCGCAGGTGACGAGGAGGGCGCCGCTTCTGCTTGTCGTATTCCTCCTCCAGCATCCGAACAGCCTACGCGGGGATACGCCAGTCCACCGGGGCGGACCCGGCCTGGATCAGGAGCTCGTTGGCGCGAGAGAAAGGCCTGGACCCGAAGAACCCGCGGAAGGCGGACAGGGGCGACGGATGCGGTGACGCGATGATCGCCGTCGGGTGCTCCGACTCGCCGAGGAGGGGGCGTAGTTGCGCGGCATCCCTCCCCCACAGAATCGCAACGAGCGGCTGATCTCGCGCGGCAAGCGTGCGGATCGCGTGTTCGGTCACCTTCTCCCAGCCCCATCCGCGGTGCGATCCGGACGCTCCCGGCATCACGGTCAGCACGCGGTTGAGCAGCATAACGCCCTGATCGGCCCATGCGGAGAGATCGCCGTGGGGAGCGGGCGGGATGCCGAGATCGCTGCCGAGCTCCGTGTAGATGTTCGCGAGGCTGCGCGGCACCGGCCGCACCCCCGCCTCGACGGCGAAGGACAGCCCGATCGGATGCCCCGGCGTCGGGTACGGGTCCTGCCCGACGATCAGCACCTTGACATCCTGGAGTGGTCGCCGAAAGGCCCGGAGCACACGATGCCCGGCGGGAAGATAACCGCGCCCGGCGGCGACCTCCGCGCGCAGGCGCTCCCCGAGCGCGGCGATGTCGGATCCGACCGGCGCGAGGGCGCGAGCCCAGCCCGCATCGATCAGGCCGTCGGCGGCGAGTTGCCCCAGCGATCGGGCCATCGGCTCAGGACGCATCCTCGCTGAGGACGCTACCCCGCCACGACCAGGGGAAGTCAATCCAGAGGGAGGTCTCGCGCCAGGCGTAGTCCGGCGCGATGACCGATCCGGGCTTGGTGTAGATGGTCACCGAGCGAACGTCGGCACCGCGATCGCGCAACAATCGCACCGCGAGCGCAAGCGTGCGTCCGCTGTCGGCGACATCGTCGACGAGCAGGACGCGACGGCCGGCCAGGTACTCCGTGTCCAGCTCCGGCGGGAGCAACTCCGGGGCGTCCAGCACCGTGCCGATTCCGGTGTAGAACTCCACGTTCAGGACCCCGCAGTTCTTCGCACCGAGCGCGTAGGCGATCGCGCCGCCGGGCANNAGCGTCATTCGCGCTCTTCCCGCACGCGCAGCGGGCCGCGCGCCAACAGGTGCTGAGCCGACTGCGCGACCGGACGCATCGTCACGAGATCGAGGTTGACGTGAGCCGGCGCACCCAGGGCGTACACGATGACATCGGCGACATCCTCGGCGACGAGGGGCGCCTCGACACCCTCGTAGACCCGGTCTGCTCCGGCCACGTCGCCGCCCAGCCGGTTCAGCGTGAACTCCGGCGTGTGCACCATCCCGGGTGCGACCTCGACGACCCGGATGGGCTCACCGTTCAGCTCCAGCCGGAGCGCATGCACGAGCATCGCTTCGGCGGCCTTGGCGGCGTTGTATCCGCCACCCCCGGGGTAGGCGACCTGGGCCGCGGTCGAGGTGACGAAGACGGTGTCGGCGTGACCCGCCGCCGCGGCCGCCCTCCGCAGGCGCGGTAGCAGGGCCGCGACCAGGCGCTGCGTGGCGAGGACGTTGACGTCGTACATCCACGTCCAGTCGGCCGGGTCGCCGTCCTCGACACGCTGCGTGCCGCGTGCCCCTCCGGCGACCTGCACGAGCGCGTGCACCGGACCACTCGCGTCGATCAGCGCGGCGAGCGCGTCCACGTCCGCNNNTTGTCGGGGCATCCGCCGATCCGTAGCCTCGCTACTGGCGCGACATCCGCCGCGCCCCGCAGACCACAGGAGTAACCACAATGTCCGCACCGGAGAACTGGCGCTTCGAGACCAAGCAGGTTCACTCGGGCGCTCAGCCCGATCCGACCACCAAGGCACGCGCGACGCCGATCTACCAGACGACGTCGTACGTCTTCGACAACACCGACCACGCCGCGAACCTCTTCTCGCTGGCCGAGTTCGGCAACATATATACGCGCATCATGAACCCGACGCAGGAGGTCGTCGAACAGCGCCTCGCCGCACTCGAGGGCGGCACCGGCGCACTCCTGGTCGCGAGCGGCCAGGCCGCCGAGACCTACGCCGTGCTCAACATCGCGCAGGCCGGTGACCACATCGTGTCGTCCTCGTCGATCTACGGCGGAACCTACAACCTGTTCAGGTACACGCTCGCCAAGCTCGGCATCGACGTCACTTTCGTCGAGAACCAGGACGACGCCGACGAATGGCGTGCCGCCGTCCGCCCGAACACCAAGCTCTTCTTCGGCGAGACGATCGGCAACCCGAAGATCAACATCCTCGACATCGTCAAGGTCGCAGAAATCGCGCACGAGAACGGCCTGCCGCTGATCGTGGACAACACCATCGCGACGCCGTACCTGATCCGCCCGCTCGAGCACGGCGCCGACATCGTCATCCACTCGGCGACGAAGTTCCTCGGCGGTCACGGCACCGTCATCGGCGGTGTCATCGTCGACGGCGGAAAGTTCGCCTGGTCGCAGAACGTCGAGAAGTTCCCCGGCCTGACCGAGCCGGATCCGTCGTACCACGGTGCGAGTTACACCACGGCCGTCGGCGACGCCCTCGCGTACATCATCAAGGCGCGCGTCACGCTCCTGCGCGACCTCGGTGCCGCTATCGCGCCGCAGAGCGCCTGGCTGCTGATCCAGGGCATCGAGACGCTGTCGCTGCGCATCGAGCGTCACGTGCAGAACGCGCAGGAGATCGCGGAGTGGCTCGAAGACCACGAGGATGTCGCGTCGGTCAACTATTCGGGCCTGCCGTCCTCGCCCTGGTACGCCGCCGCCAACACGTACGCGCCCAGAGGCGTGGGCGCGGTGCTGTCGTTCGAGCTCAAGGGCGGCGTCGAGGCGGGCCGCGAATTCGTGAACTCGCTCGAGCTGTTCAGTCACCTCGCCAACATCGGCGACGTGCGCTCGCTCGTTATCCACCCGGCCTCCACGACGCACTCGCAGCTGACGCCCGAGCAGCAGCTCACCTCGGGCGTCACGCCCGGTCTCGTGCGCTTGTCCGTCGGAGTCGAGAACATAGACGACCTCAAGGCCGACCTCGAGCAGGCCCTCGCGGCCGCACGCAAGGTCTCGGACGCCGCACGCGCCTGATCCGTCATACCGGATGCCCGGTCGTGTCCTCCTCGGGGGAGGTGACCGGGCATCTCGCGTGCGACGCCCGCCGAGGTCCGTCCCCGCTCGCACACCACGCCACACGCGCTGTCTGTGCCGGACGGACCCAGCACGCCGCACCGACCCGAACCAACGCGTGCTCCGACCGTTCGCGGGACCCTCGCGCGCGGCGCAGCCCGGCACGGTGACGTAACGTGAGCGACCGCCCCGGTGGGGCACGCCAGAATGGACGGATGGACTGGCAGAGCTCTGAGGACACCTACCCGGCGATGCCGGTGACGGCGGCCGACGCGCGGATGCTGCTGGGCCGACCGCCCGCGACCGGCGCCTGGCGTGACGGCGACCCGATCGGCGACCGCCGCTTCGCCGCGTTCGGGCCGTTGCGTACCGAGGGCGGCGGCGAACTGCCGAGCTTCCGGCTCGCGTTCGAAACCTGGGGCGAGCTCAGCCCCGCGCGAGACAACGCGGTCCTCGTCCTGCACGCGCTCACGGGTGACAGCCACGTGCGCGGACCGGCCGGGCCGGGGCATCCGACCGACGGCTGGTGGTCCGACGTCGTCGGGCCCGGCGCGGCGATCGACACCGACCGCTGGTTCGTGGTCGCGCCCAACATGCTGGGCGGATGTCAGGGATCGACCGGACCGGCGAGCATCGCGCCGGACGGCTACGAGTGGGCGGCGCGCTTCCCCTACATCACGATCCGCGACCAGGTCACCGCGCAAGCGCAGCTTGCGGACGCGCTCGGAATCGGCGTCTGGGCGGCCGTCGTGGGTGGATCGATGGGCGGTATGCACGCCCTGGAGTGGGCGGCCGGGCACCCGGATCGTGTCGAACGGGCCGCGATCATCGCCGCTCCCCCGGCCAACACGGCCGACCAGATAGCCCTCAACTCCGTGCAGCTCGACGCGATCGCCGTCGACCCCCGCTTCCAGCGTGGCGAGTACTACGATGCGGGCGGCGGCGACGGACCGCACCGGGGACTGGCCCTCGCCCGCCGGATGGCCCTGCTGAACTACCGCAGCCCGACGGAACTGAACCAGCGCTTTCAGCGCTCCTGGCAGTCCGGCGTGAGCCCCCTCGGCCACGGCGGGCGCTTCGCGGTGGAGTCCTACCTCGACTTCCACGGCAACCGCTTCACGCGCCGCTTCGACGCGAACAGCTACATCCGCCTCGTCGAAGCGATGAATTCGCACGACGTGGGGCGCGATCGAGGCGGAGTGGAGCAGGCGCTGAGCCGCGTCAGCGCACGCACGCTCGTCCTCGGCATCGACAGCGATCGTCTCTTCCCCCTCGAGGGCCAGGAGCGCATCGCCCGCGCCATCCCGAATGCGCTCGATGGCAGCGCAGCGACCGTCATCACGAGCGACTACGGGCACGACGGGTTCCTCATCGAGACGCCGGCCGTGGGCGCGCACCTGCGTCGCCTGCTCGGCTCCTAACCCGGTCTGCGGAGCCCCATGGAACCGAGCTGCACACCCTGCATGGATCGGCCTCCGCGATGCGCCGGGCGCGCTGATCGGCCGGTCCGTCCACGCGCAACTGCCGCGAGCGGCGACCTCCTGCTCACCGCAGAACTGTATACCCCGCAGGATCATGGCACCATCGCGCCCGACGCCTTCGCTTCGGATCGAGCCTCCAGCGTGCACGCGACCGGGTCGCCTGCTAGCCCTCCGCACAATCGTCGAGCGCTCGCTCCAGCCGTTCGAGCTTTCCGTCGATCTCGCCCGTATGGCCCGGACGGATATCGGCCTTCAAGACGAGCGAGACCCGTGAACCGTAGGGCAGGACGGCTTCTGTCGCGCGACGCACGACGTCGAAGACTTCGTCCCACTCCCCTTCGATCTCGGTGAACATCGAGCTCGTGCGGTGCGGCAGCCCGGACTCGCGGACGATGCGGACCGCCGCGGCGACCGCATCGTGCACGGATCCGTCGGCGCGTCCGGTGCCGCTCGGGGCGACGGAGAAGGCGATGAGCATATCTCTCCCGGGGGTCGGTGACGAGGATAGTGGATCAGGGCGACCGGGCGAACAGGCGCGGGCCGGAAGACGCCCCCCGTCGCTGCGCCGCCGGGGGCGTGGGCACGCGGATGAGGGCCCCGACGACGATCCCCAGCAGGATCACGGTCAGGATATTCCGGACGGTGAGGAGGGCGACCGGGATGGGCTGCACCTCCAGCACGCCGCCGTAGACGATGGGATACACGATCTGCGTGAGGGCCGCGCTGACGAGCGACAGGCCGGCCGCCGTACTCGCGCGCGTGCGGTCCAGAGCGACCCACAGAACGAGCGGCGCGATGAGCCAGCTCTGGAACTGGGGCGAGCCGACCTTGTTGAAGACGATGAGCACGAGCACCAGAGCGAGGGCGAGGGGCGGCAGCAGGCGGACGTACGTGGCACCCCGCCAGGCCTTGTGGGCACCGAGCATCGCGACGGCCAGAACCGCGGCGGCCAGCATCGGCGTCATGGCCGCGATGACGATGTCGACGCCCGGGCCGACCACCTGGAACGTGAGCAGGCCGGTGTCGTAGTACGGGTAGGAGCCGGGCACGCCGGCCACCGCCTGCCAGAGGTAGAACCCGCTGACGGGAGCCTCGAGCTGCAGTCCTCGCCCCGTCTGCTCCCCGACGAAATCGAACGCGTGCGCCCAACCGCCGAGCGCGACGATCCCCCCGAGGACGATCACGCTCACCCCGGCGGCCGCAGCGACAACGGTCATTCGTCGTCGCCGGGCGACGAACGCTGCCGCGATCAGGCCCGCCGGCCAGACCTTCATCCAGGTCGCGACGGCGAGCAGGACCGTGCCCGCCGCCGGACGTCCGGCGAGCCACAGCAGCCCCATCACCGCGAGGGGGACCGTCACCGCGTCGATCCGGTACATGCCGATCGGACCGAGCAGGAGGGCGTACCCGAGCCACAGCCAGGCCGCCGCGACCCGCCCCCGCGAACGCGCACGGCCGATCAGAACAGCGAAGGCGACGGCGTTCAGCGCCGTCACGACGACCACCCACGCGATGATGTATCCGCCCACCCACGACAGGGCGCGCGCCGCGATCATCGGGACGAGTGCGAGTTGCGGATAGACGAACGGCGCCGTGATGCCCACGATCTCCCGACCCTCCAGCGCCGCGTCCGCCCACGGTTCGTACACGAGGTACACATCGCCCATCGGCTGGTTCGGCAACACCCACCCGAGGGCGGCGACGAAGAGATGCACGAGGACGAACACGACCCACAGCACGCCGCGGTTCGCCATCCACTCCCGCCACAGTCCAGCCGACACCCGCTCATCGTGAGGGCGCGCACCGGACCCCTGCCCTGCCGCGCGGACTCGGGTCACGGCCTCAACCGGGCCCAGACCCGGGGGATCGCCTCGGCGACGTCCAGGGCGACGAGCGGATGTCCCCTCCCCACGCCCGACGTCCGCTCATCACCACTCGTTCCCGCCGCCGCGCGCGCGAGCACCGTGTCCTCGAGCACGGCGCCCTCGAACACCGTGTCCTCGAGCACCGGCATGCCGGACGCGTGGCGGCCCGCCGCCCCATGGAGCCAGGCGGCGGACGCCGCCAGGGGGCCGAGCGCCTCCGCGTCCGCGCTCACCTCGGCGCCGCGAGCTGCGACGATCGCGCCGACGACACCC
>DMUE01000215.1:0-713 GCA_003476465.1 Microbacterium sp.
CAGGCCGGTCAGGACAGGCCGGTGTGCTTTTCGTCGTCGCCTGCCGGGCGCGACGCGAGGTAACGCTCCAGCTCGGCGGCGAGTTCGTCCGCACTGGGCAGGTCGAACTCGCCCAACGAGGACGACCGCAGCGGCGAACCCGCCATGTACTGGTCGTACCGGGCCTGGAGGTTCTCGAGCATCGACGCGAGATCGGGGCTTGCTGCGATCTGCTCGTCGACCTTGGACAAGAACCCGAGGTTCTCTTCGCGCAGCTCCTCGGTCGGCAGAGCGACGCCGCTGCCGAGCGTGATGCTCTCCAAAGCGGCGAGGCCGGCTGCCGGATACTCGGCGTCGGCGAGATAGTGCGGAACGAGCATGACGAAGCTCGCCGTACTCGTCCCACGCTCGACGAACCGCATCTCGAGCAGGTGACCGACCGTAGCCGGCACCTGCGTGTGCGGTTGCCAGACCGAGTGCGCCGCGATCAGGTCGGCTCGGTTTCCGCTCACCGTCGTTCCGATGGCTCGGGTGTGGGGAACGGGCATGGCGATCGCATGCACCCAGGTGACGGACTCCACCCCCAGCGACTCGGCCAGATCGGTCACGGCCTGGGTGAAGGCATTCCAGGCGAAATCCGGCTCGTAGCCGGTGAGTGTGAGGAACGGCTGCCCCATCAGATCGTGCGCCAGGGCAAGCTCCAGGCGCGGCACGACGTAGTCGGTGAGGCGGTC
>DMUE01000215.1:736-6757 GCA_003476465.1 Microbacterium sp.
GGCGACGATCGGGGTGCCAGGCCTACCGTTGAGGGCCGACTTAGGATGGTCCATATGCCGACGCCGCAGATCACGCACCGCCCCGCACCCGCGACCCCAGCCGAGGCGCATGTCCTGCTGCTCCTGCTGCCGCCGATCACCGATGACGGACCCGACCTGTCCGAGTGGCCCGATCTTGCCGAAGCCCTTCGGGTCGTCGACTTCTCCGGCGCCCCCGGATCTTTCACGCGCCTGTCCGTGGGGGGCCGCGCGGTCGCTGTCGCCGGCGTGGGCGCGGGGACGGGTCCGGAGGCGTATCGGGATGCCGCGGGCGCAGGCATCCGTGCCCTCGGCCATCTCGACACCGTCGCGGTTCATGCCCCCGGCGCTCCCGCCGGAGCGTGGCGTGCGATTGCGGAAGGCGCGGGCATCGGAGCGCACACCTTCGCCTCCTACAAGAAGGCCGGGGGCAAGCCGCGCGCCGAGAACGTCGTGGTCCTCTCCTCCGATGAGGTGGCGGACGCAGAGGTCCGCGCGGCGCAGGTCGTCGTCGACGCGGTCGCCCTGGTGAAAGACCTCGTCGCGATCCCGGCGGACCGGCTGGGACCGGCAGATCTCGCAGAGCGCGCGGCCGGCGAAGTCGCCGACCTGCCGGTCGAGGTGACCGTGCTCGACGAAACAGCGCTCGCCGCGGAGGGTTTCGGCGGAATCCTCGGTGTCGGACAGGGATCGGACCGCCCCCCGAGGTTCGTCCGCCTGGACTACGCTCCCACGCAGGCCTCGCGACACGTCGCCGTCGTCGGCAAAGGCATAACGTTCGACACCGGCGGCCTGTCCCTCAAGCCCGCCGGATCGATGGTCGGCATGAAGTACGACATGTGCGGCGCGGCCGTCGCCCTGGCCGTCGTGCGTGCCGCCGCGTCGCTCGCGCTTCCCGTCCGGGTCACCGGCTACCTCTGCATCGCCGACAACATGCCCTCGGGTCGAGCCACACGTCCCGGCGACGTGCTCACCGCACTGGACGGCACGACGATCGAGGTGGTGAACACCGATGCCGAGGGTCGGCTGGTGCTCGCCGACGGTTTGGTCGCCGCATCCCGCGAACATCCCGATGTCATCGTCGATGTCGCGACCCTCACAGGCGCGATCAGCGTCGCGCTCGGCACCCGCCACGCCGGCGTGATGGGTGACGACGGACCCGTCGCGGCATACCTGGCAGCGGCCGAGCGTGCCGGCGAGCTCGCGTGGCGGCTGCCTCTGCCGCCGTACATGCGAGACGATCTGGATTCACCGATCGCCGACCTGGTCAACGCCAAGATCGGCGACCCGGCGGGCGGATCGCTCTTCGCCGGGCTGTTCCTTCAGCACTTCATCGGCCGCACATCAGACGCAGAAGACGCCCCGACCATTCCCTGGGTGCATCTGGACATCGCCGGCGTCGGAATGAACAAGGGCGGCCCCTATGGGTCGACCGACAAAGGCCCCACGGGGGCAAGCGTGCGTTCGCTCATCGAGTTCGTCGCGGGGGGTGGCTCGCTGTGACCGAGCACTCCTACGACCTGGTCGTGCTGGGCGGCGGGAGCGGCGGCTATGCCGCCGCGATCCGCGCCTCCGAGCTCGGGGCGAAGGTCGTCGTCATCGANNCACCTCGAACCCGGCCGAACGGTGCGGGTGGGCAGCGAGGTATATCGCGGAGAGAACGTACTCGTGGCGACAGGATCGGTTTCGACACTCATCCCGGCCCTCGAACCCGGCGGCCGGATCCTCACGAGTGAGCTCGCGCTCGAGCTTGACGAGATTCCGCAGCGCGTCATCGTCCTCGGCGGCGGTGTCATCGGAGTCGAGTTCGCCAGCCTGTGGCGCTCCTTCGGTGTGGACGTCACCATCATCGAAGCCCTCCCTCGCCTGGTCCCGAACGAGGACGAGGCGATGAGCAAGGGGCTCGAGCGCGCCTTCCGCAAGCGCGGCATCGGGATGCACCTCGGTGCGCGTCTTGCGAGTGCGACGCAGCGCGACACATCCGTCGCGGTCCGTCTGGAGGACGGTACCGAACTCGTGGCCGACTATCTGCTCGTCGCCGTCGGACGCCGCCCCCGCACCGCCACCGTCGGTCTCGCCGAGTCGGGGGTCACCCTTGACGGCGACTTCGTCGTCGTCGACGAAGACCTGCGCACGACGGCGGACGGCGTGTGGGCCGTCGGCGACATCGTGCGCGGCCTTCAGCTTGCGCACCGCAGTTTTGCCCAGGGAGTCTTCGTCGCCGAACGGATGGCGGGGCTACCGGCTCGCGCGGTTCCCGAGCGACAGATTCCCCGCGTGACCTACAGCGACCCCGAGATCGCCTCGGTCGGTTCCACACTCGCCGAGGCCGTAACCGAACTCGGAGAGGATGGCGTGACGTCCTTCGACTACAACCTGGCGGGCAACGCACGAAGCGAGATCATCGGCACGGGCGGACTGGTACGCATCGTGCGTGCCGTGGATGGTCCGGTCATCGGTGTGCATCTGATCGGCGCGCGGGTCGGCGAGTTGATCGCCGAGGCACAGCTGGTGGTCGGCTGGGAAGCGCATCCGGACGATATCGCACCGTACGTGCACGCCCATCCGACCCAGAGCGAAGCGCTGGGCGAGGCTTTCCTCGCCCTCGCCGGCCGACCCCTGCACGCGCTTTAGCACTGGCGAAGCGCCGCCTCACTAAGCTAGACAATGACAGTTTCGTCCCTAAGGAGACATCGTCATGAGCACATCCGTCGTCCTCCCCGCTCTCGGCGAGAGCGTTACCGAGGGTACGGTCACCCGCTGGCTGAAGCAGGTGGGAGACGAGGTCAAGGCCGATGAGGGCTTGCTCGAGATCTCCACCGACAAGGTGGACACCGAGATTCCCTCTCCTGTCAGCGGCATCCTCGAAGAGATCCTCGTGCAGGAGGACGAGACCGTCGAGGTCGGCGGCCTGCTCGCCAAGATCGGCGACGGCAGCGCAGCCGCCGGCGAGGCCGCACCTGCCCAGTCCGCTCCTGCCCAGTCCGCTCCCGCCCAGGCACAGGCTCCCGAGGAGGAGAAGGTCGTCGAGGCGCCCGCCGAGCCCGAACTGGTCGCCGAGGCCGAACCCGCCGGCAACGCCGCAGCCGAACCCGCGGCCGTGGGCGCATCGAGTGAGTCGAGCACGTCGGTCGTGCTTCCGGAGCTGGGTGAGTCGGTGACGGAAGGAACCGTCACCCGGTGGCTCAAGAGCGTCGGGGACGAGGTGGCGGTGGATGAGCCGCTGCTCGAGATCTCCACCGACAAGGTGGACACCGAGATCCCCTCGCCCGTCGCCGGCGTCCTGCAGGAGATCACCGTGGCCGAGGATGAGACCATCGCCGTCGGTTCCGTGCTCGCCAAGATCGGCAGCGGTGTGCCCGCAGACGCCTCTGCAGAACCCGCATCCGCCGATGTCGCCGCCGATGTCGCCGAGGAGCCCGTCACCGAACCCGAGGCGCCCTCGACCGAGAAGCCGGTCGAAGCGGATGTCCCCGCCGCCGAGGCTCCCGCGGAGCCACCGGCCCCGGAGCCCGCGCCTGCGGCTTCTCCCCCTGCCTCGTCTGCTCCCGCTCCTTCCGCTCCGGCTGCCCCGGCCGCACCCGCCTCGTCCGGCGCCGGTGGCTCCGACGACCGCACGTACGTCACTCCCCTCGTGCGTCGCCTCGCGGCTCAGCGGGGCGTCGATCTCGCGAGTGTCACCGGAACCGGTGTCGGGGGACGCATCCGCAAGGAAGACGTGCTCAAGGCGGCCGAGTCGGCCAGCACGGCCGAGGCTTCCCCCGCGGCCCCCGCAGCGGCGAAGGCGCCCGCACTCGAGGTCTCGCCGTTGCGCGGCACCACGCAGAAGATGTCTCGCCTGCGCAAGGTCCTCGCCGAGCGCGCGGTCGCCTCGATGCAGGCGACGGCGCAGCTGACGACCGTGGTCGAAGTGGATGTCACGAAGCTCGCGGGTTTCCGGGACAGCGTCAAGGCGGACTTCCTCGAGAAGACCTCCGATAAGCTCTCGTTCCTGCCGTTCTTCGCCCTCGCGTCCGCCGAAGCTCTGCAGGCTTTCCCGATCGTGAACGCGACGGTCGACGCGGACACCATCGTGTATCCGCCGTCCGAGAACCTCTCCATCGCCGTCGACACGGAACGGGGCTTGCTGACGCCGGTTCTGCGTGATGCGGCATCGAAGAACATCGCGGAGATCTCCCACGAGATCGCCGACCTGGCCGCCCGCACGCGTGACAACAAGCTCAAGCCGGACGAGCTCAGTGGCGGCACGTTCACGCTGACGAATACGGGATCGCGTGGAGCGCTGTTCGACACTCCGGTGGTGTTCCTGCCACAGTCGGCGATCCTGGGCACGGGTATCGTCGCCAAGCGCCCGGGCGTGGTCAAGGTGGACGGCGTGGAGGCCATCGGCGTCCGCTCGATCGTCTACCTGGCGCTCTCCTACGATCACCGCATCATCGACGGCGCGGATGCCGCGCGGTTCCTGGGCGCTGTGAAGGCCCGGCTCGAGGCCGCGGAGTTCGCCGGCGACCTGGGGATCTGATCGCCACCACACGACGCACAGCACCGTGACCGGAGGGTCGGGGTGCTGTGCGCTTGTGGTGCCTGACGCTCACGGGGTCTCGACATTCCGGATGGCGCGGATCAGCCAACCGTCGGGCGTCCGGACGAGGATCACGTATTGAGGCGGTTCCGCGGCGTCCCGATCGCCGACGCTCAGAACTGCGACTCCACCGAGGTCATCGAGCAAGGTGACCTCGCGATCCCCCTCCGCCAGGTCGGCGGCCCCCGGGGGGACCTCGGTGAACGCGCCCGGGTCTTCGAAGATCTCGGACGCACAGTCCCCGTCAGCGCACTGGGCGCGCCTGGCAAGGAGCGCCGCGAGCGCCGCAACGGGTTCGTCCCCGCGCACGGCCGCGTCGGGCGCAGAGGGCTCCGCCTCGATTTCGGTATCGGCCTCGGGAGCTGATGCCGCCCCCGACCTCGAGGAAGGCGTGGGCATGGGCTCGGCCGTACCGGGCCTCGACGAGGCCGGGCCCGCATTCGCCGTCTCAGTGTCCGTAGGCCACGCGACCCCCGCGGTCACGATCAGCGCCGCGAGGCCCGTCGCCACGACCCAGGGGCGCCCGAGCCGTCGACGCGCACGCCGCATGCCCTGACGACCAGCCTCGAGCGCATCCGAGACCATCGTCGCGACGTCCGCATCGACGTACGTGCGCGTGAGTCTTGCAAGACGCGACTCCCGCGCCGGGTGTTCCGGCGACGCGCCCGCGACCGCCATGATCGGATCGGTCAACCGAGCCCCGGCGACGCGGCGTGGTGTCAGCGGCGCCAGGATGAGCGGCTGCGCCTCTGCACTCGCAAAGATCCGCGTCTCCGCCTCTCCGGTGTGCTCGTCCGCGCGCACGAGCGCTGCGATCCCCGCGACATCCCATCTCCGCGTGACCTCAGTCCCCTCATCCAGCTTCTCCAGCAGAACAGCCGTCGCACGACCGAGCGGTTCTCCCGGCTCCCCCCGCCGCCCGGCGACGAATGTGGGCGTGCCGTCCTGCGTGATCCACCATCCTCCGATCAGGGCCTCACCCGCTCCAGCCCTGTATCCACGCAACAGGCTGACCGCGATGGTCACCCTCTCCCCGGGACTCAGGCTCGCGCCCGAGCCCGCCCGCCGTCCGAGGAACACCTCGAGACGCTCCACGCACCAGGGCAGGATCGCCTCGTGCCCTGTCCTCGTGCGAACGACATCGCGCATCGCGAGAACATGTTCCCCCCGCTCCTGCCATCCCGTCCACCCGCGGAGCAGGCTGGTGTCGACGAGCTGGACGACCTCGCCGTCGATGCGCGCCAACCAACCGGCGAACGGCGCCTCGGCTTCCAGAAGGCGGCGCAAGCGCACCACACCGCGGTCCAAGAAATCGTCGGCGATCGCTGGCTGGGACATCCGTTCAGACTGAACCGTCGCACCGCGCGGCACGGAGGCATTCCCCGATTCGGGGCGCCGTTCGCTCGCGGCGCAGATGGGGA
>DMUE01000215.1:6815-7272 GCA_003476465.1 Microbacterium sp.
GCTCGGATACCTCATTCAGCCCCAGTGGTGGAACATCCTGCTCTGGGGCATCACCGGTTTCCTGGCTGGGATCCTCGCATCCCTCGTGACCATGACGCGCCTGTCCACGCGAGCCATGTACAACCAGATCGATGGGATGCCCGGAGCCGTCGGTCATGTGATCTCGTCGTTCCTCGGCCGCAGCTGGACGGCGTCCGAGACGCCGGTCGGTGTCAACCCGAAGACCCAGGACGCCGTCTACCGGGCAATCGGCCGCGGCGGTGTCGTGGTGATCGGCGAGGGCTCGCCGGGCCGACTTCGGCGTCTGGTCAATGAGGAGCGAGCAAAGGTCAGCCGCGTGGCGCACGGCGTGCCCGTGCACGTGATCTACATCGGCCACGGTGAGGGCGAGGTGCCGATCAAGGACCTGGCGAAGACCATCAAGTCGTTCCCGCGCAAGCTCGACAAGGCCACCATG
>DMUE01000234.1 GCA_003476465.1 Microbacterium sp.
CGCAGGATCGCCCCAGGCTCCTGTGGCCTGGGCATCGGTCTGCCGGCGTTCCTGGTTGTCGATGCTCGCGGGAAGACGCACCGACACCTCGGCGCAGAGCGGATCGTTGGCATCGCGCGCGGGTTGCATCGACACCGCCGATGTACACCCGCTCAGCCCCGCCGCGGCGACGAGGACCGCAGCCGAGAGGGCGGACGGGCGGCGCGCAGACATCTCTCCAGCCTACCCGGGGCGCTGCGCCCGACCGTCCCCGTGCGCGTAGGGGTCCTGTCGGCGCGGATGTCGCGTCACGACCCAGACCTCCGCCGGGGCGACGGGCAGCAGGCCCCGTCTTTCCGGTGGCCCATCGTCGTATGCCCCTCGGCGAGAGGGTGAATACGGAACGACGGGGAGTGGCTCGGGCTACCGTGGTCTGTGGCCGGAACGACCGGTCTGTGCCGGCTTGCGCCCGCGCACGGACAGAGGAGAAGACATGACGGAGCCCGACGATCCGCGGGTGGGGGACCTTGCGGAGGCCGCCATTCTGCGCACGATCCTCGACGCCGTCGGCTCGGCGACCGAGGCCGAGGTGGGGCCGGGCGATGACGCGGCGGTGCTTCGGGCTCCCGACGGCCGGGTCGTCGCGACGACCGACACCCTCGTCCACGGTCCGGATTTCCGCTTGGCGTGGTCGTCGGGCACCGACCTCGGCTGGAAGGCTGCCGCGGTCAACCTGGCCGATGTGGCCGCGATGGGCGCCCGCCCGACGGCCCTGTTGGTCGCGCTGGCGATGCCTGGCGACACCCGCCTGTCTTTCGTGCGTGGTCTGGCGCAGGGCCTGGCCGCGGCATGCGCCACGCTCGCGCCGGGCAGTGCCGTGATCGGCGGCGACTTGACGATCTCGTCGACTCTCACGATCGCCGTCACGGCGCTCGGGTCGCTCGAGGGCCGTCCGCCGGTGCTGCGATCGGGGGCACGACCCGGTGACCTCGTCGCCCTCGCAGGTGACGCGGGCGTGGCCGCCCGGGGCATCGACCTGCTCTTCGCACGATTCACGGATGCCTCCGGCCCTGTGCGGGTCGATCGTTCCGGCCTCGACGCAGATGACCTGGCGGCGCTCGAGGCGCAGTTGCGCCCGGCGCCTCCGATCGATCTGGGGGTCGAGGCCGCCGCTGCCGGCGCGACCGCCATGATGGATGTCTCGGACGGACTGGCCCTGGACGCCACGCGCCTGGCGGACGCATCCGGGGTCTCTCTGGCCCTGCGTACGAACGGCGTGGGCGGCGATCCGGAGTGGGCGATCGACGGCGGGGAAGACCACGCGCTCCTGGCGACCTTCCCGGCCGGATCGCCCCCTCCGGGCGGTTTCCGCGTGATCGGAGAGGTCCTCGCGCGCGGGGCTCACCCTCTGCTGCTGGACGGTGAGCCCCGCGCGCCGAGGGGATGGGACCCCTATCGAGACTGGGACAACGGCCGGGGTTAGGAGCCGTCCCGGCCCTCGGCGTGCGTCTGGCCCCACCAGAGCGTCGTGTCGCCGTAGGCGCGTGCACGGAGAGCGTGCAGACCCGCGGTGCGCCAGTCCGGTTCGGGTGAGCGGCGTGCTCGCTCGACGACGATTATGCCCTCCGTGGCGAGGAGGGCGGCGGCGGCGGCCAGAGCGTTCGTCAGTTCGGTCTCACCCAGGTTGTACGGGGGATCGAGGAACACGAGATCGAACGGACCGCGGGCGCTTGCCAGATATGCCTGCACAGTCATGCAGTGGACGCGGGCACGGACACCACCATCCAGCGTCTTCAGCACGCGCATCGCGTTGCGCTGAGCGGCCGCGGCGGCACCCGGCGACTTCTCCACCAGTTCGGCGGAGGCCGCCCCGCGGCTGAGGGCCTCGAGCCCGAGCGCTCCGGACCCCGCGTACAGATCGCACACGGCCGCACCGACCAGCGCGTCGGCGGATTCGAGTGCTCCGAACAGCGACTCGCGCACACGATCGCTCGTCGGCCGCGTCCCCTCGGTGGGAACCTCCAGCGGCAACGAGCCGGCCCGTCCGGCGATGATGCGAGTCACCCGCCCACGATAGCGACGGACGCGTCGATGTCGGAGCCCCGCCTAGAATCGAGTCATGTCGGCGCTCACACTCGAGTCGCGCCTCGACGGTGCGGTGGGCGGCAAGACGGCGACCGCGCTCGAGCGTGCGTTCGGAGTGCACACGGTCGGCGATCTGCTGTCGCACTACCCCCGACGGTACGCTCATCGTGGTGAGCTGACGCCGATCCGCGACCTGCCCGTCGGGGAGCAGGTGACGATCGTCGCCGAAGTGCTCACCGTCGGCGAGCGTCGCATGCAGGCGCGTCGCGGCTCCATCCTCGAGGTCGTGATAAGCGACGGGCTGGGACGGCTCACCCTGACCTTCTTCAACCAGCCCGGGCGGGCGAAGGAGTTGCGCGTCGGGCGCCGCGGCATCTTCGCCGGCAAGGTGGGGGAGTACCGGCAGACGAAGCAGCTGGCGCATCCGGATTACGAACTCTTCGACGACGAGGAGTCCGCGCGCCGCACCGCACAGGAGTATGCCAACCATCCGATCCCCATCTATCCGGCGACCTCGACGCTGCCGAGTTGGAAGATCGCCAAGACCATCGCCGTCGTACTCTCCGCACTGGGCGATGTCGACGATCCCGTGCCCGAGGCGCTGCGCGTGCAGAAGCGGCTGGTGGGGGCGCGTGACGCGCTGGAGAAGATCCACCGCCCCACTTCCGATGCCGATGTGGCCGTCGCCCGGAAGACTCTGCGGATGCACGAGGCCCTCGTGCTGCAGACGGCGCTGCTGCAGCAGCGCGCAGCCGTTCGGGCCCTGTCCGCCAGGCCGCGCCCGGCTCGGGCCGGCGGTCTGCTCGAGCGTTTCGACGCCGCTCTTCCGTTCGCGCGCACCCCGGACCAGAAGGAGGTCGGCGAGCGGATCGCCGCCGATCTCGTCGGTGCCTGGCCGATGAACCGTCTCGTACAGGGGGAGGTCGGGTCGGGGAAGACCTTGGTGGCGCTGCGCGCGATGGTGCAGGTCGCGGAGTCGGGCGGCCAGTCCGCCCTCATCGCGCCGACCGAGGTGCTGGCCGGCCAGCACCTTCGTTCGATCGCGCGGATGCTCGGACCGGACCTCGCCCCCGAACTGATGCCGACTCTGCTCACCGGTCAGCAGCGAGCCGCCGACCGTCGACGGGCTGCCTTGCGCGTCGCCTCGGGCCAGGCGCTGATCGTGATCGGCACGCACGCCCTGTTGAGCGACACGACGACCTTCGCAGACCTCGGGCTCGTCGTCGTCGATGAACAGCATCGCTTCGGCGTCGAGCAGCGCGAGACCCTCCGGGCGAAGGGCTCGAGCCCGCACGCCCTCGTCCTGACCGCGACTCCCATCCCGCGCACCGTCGCGATGACCGTGTTCGGTGACCTCGACGTCTCGACGATCCGGACGATGCCCGCGGGTCGAGCCGGGATCGAGACGTTCGTCGCACCCATCGGGGAAAGGCCCGGCTGGTTCGAACGCGTCTGGCAGCGAACCGCCGAAGAGGCCGGAAAGGGACATCAGATCTTCGTCGTCTGTCCCGCCATCGATGCCGAGGCCACGGGCAACGCGGCGACCGACGACACCGTGGACGCGCCCACGGTAGTCGGCGAGGCGCCGCGCGAGCGCTGGGGCGTCGTGCAGGTCGAACGACTGCTCCGTCAGCGGGCGGACTTCGCCTCGCTGCGCGTCGAGATCCTGCACGGGCGGTTGCCCGGTGAGGAGAAGGAGGTCACGATGCGCGCCTTCGCCGAGGGTGAGATCGACGTCCTCGTCGCGACCACGGTGATCGAGGTGGGCGTCGATGTGGCGAACGCCTCCACCATGGTCATCCTCGACGCCGACCGCTTCGGCGTCTCGCAACTGCATCAGCTGCGCGGCCGGGTCGGACGCGGGCACGTGCCGGGGCTGTGCCTGCTCGTGACCGAAGCGGCTCCCGGTACGCCCGCGCGGGCTCGTGTCGAGGCCGTGGCCGGGACGCTGGATGGATTCGAATTGGCGGAGGTCGATCTCGAGTTGCGCGGAGAAGGCGATGTGCTGGGCGACACCCAATCCGGAGGACGCTCTTCGCTGCGCCTGCTGCGCGTCGTGACGGATGCGCCGCTCATCTCGGAGGCGCGCTCCGCGGCGGAGGTCATTCTCCGCGACGACCCCGGGCTGACGGCCCACACCGGTCTGGCCCGCGCGATCGATCGGCGCCTGGACGTCGAACACCGTGCCGCACTCGCCCGCAACTGACGCCTCACGTGGGCGTGCGCGATCGCCCGGTGGGTGGCGCGCTGCGTAACGAAGCGGGGCTCGCCCCCGAGCCCGGATAGGCTGGTGGGGTGAACACCAGGATCGCTGTCGTCCCGGGATCCTTCGATCCACCAACCCTCGGCCACCTCGACGTCATCCGGCGCGCGGTGTCCCTGTACGACGTGGTCCACGTGCTCGTCGTGCACAATCCCGATAAAGAGGCCCTGCTGCCCATCGCGCAGCGCCTCGCGCTGCTCGAGCAATCCATTGCGGAGAGCGAGATCGAGGGCGAGATCGTGGTGGCGTCCTGGAGCATGGGGCTCCTCGTCGACTACGCGACCGCTGTCGGGGCGGGGGTGCTGGTCAAGGGGATCCGTTCCCAGATCGACGTGGTCTACGAGACGCCGATGGCGATCGTGAACCGTCACCTGGCACGCATCGAGACCGTGTTCCTGCTTCCGGATCCCTCGCACGCCCTCGTTTCCAGCTCACTCGTGCGGCAGGTGGCGGGTCTCGGCGGGGATGTCTCACCCTACGTGCCGCCGCCCGTCGCGCGCTTCCTCACCACAAGCTCCAGTACCGACTGACCCTCCCCGCTCGCGGCGCGGGTAGCATTGTCCCCCGTGAGAAACCGCAGGCCAGGACCTTTCAGCATCAATGTCCGTGATATCGAGGGTCGTCCCGGGGAGATGCGCGAACACGATTTCGCCGTCGCTCTCACGGAGCGCTGGGGCGCGGGACTGGTCTACTTCGACGAGGGCGCTTCGCTCCGCCTGGACGTGCGACTCGAGTCCGTGCACGAGGGCGTTCTCGTCAGCGGCGAAGCGGAGGGCGAGTACGTCGGTGTGTGCGGGCGCTGCCTGATCGACATACACGCGCCCGTCGAAGTCGAATTCCAGGAGCTTTTCGCGTACTCTGGGGATGA
>DMUE01000211.1 GCA_003476465.1 Microbacterium sp.
CGGCGAGGAGGGCGCGCTGCGCGCGGACTACAGCGCCTCCGAAGACGACGACGCGACGGTCGAAGGCGTGGCGAGAGAGCTCGGTGGTATCGGATTCCTCGGCCTGAGCTGCGTCGAAGAGAACGAGGGAGACATCGTCGCCGCATCCATCGACGGAGTCGCGCCGACCGCCCGCACCGTGCAGGACAGCAGCTATACGCCGCTCAGCCGGCCACTGTTCATCTACGTCAACAAAGCTTCGTACGCCAATAAGCCGCAGGTTCGGGCCTTCGTCGATTTCTCCGTGGAGAACTCAGCCGAGATCGCGGAACGGGCGCTCGTCGTGCCGCTCACAGACGACCAGATCGACGTCGCGCAGGACGAACTCGCCTCACTCGGCTGAAGAGGAGGCGTCATGCTCACCAGCCGCGGAGAGCGACGCCGAGACCGTCGCGACTGCCGCCGCGGTCATGACGACATCATGACGATGCGGTGTCGATCACGATGATGATGTCGGCGACGACGACGATCATGTTGATCTTCGCGATGCTGAGGTCTCGAACTCGATGGGCGGAGGATAGGGGATTCGAACCCCTGAGAGCTTTCACTCAACACGCTTTCCAAGCGTGCGCCATAGGCCACTAGGCGAATCCTCCCTGGCCCTCACGGGCCGCCGACCATCCTATCCTCCCCCTCGCGCTTCTCCTGCCGCCTATGCCGTCGTCCGCGCAACCGGGTGACCTGCGCCTCCTCCCCGCCCCAGGAGCGCTGACTGGGTCGTCGGAGACGAGCGGTTGATCTCGTCCGCGATCATGACGTTGGCGCAGATGGCGCCCGGCTCGAACTCGCACGCGCGGGCGAGCCGGCACAGGCCCGGGCTGATCGTGACCCGGCGCCCGCGACACGAGGCCGGGAGTTCGCTGGTTAGACTGGTGACAGCTCTCCGCGCGGCGGCATCCAGGCCAACTCCCCCAGGACGGAAACGTAGCAAGGGTAACCAGGCTCTGCCGGGTGCGCGGAGAGTCTTACTTTTCCCGAGGCAACCGACTCCCACCCGGGCAGCCAGTGGGCGAGACGCCTAGGCTGGGCGATGTGGCGCAGAGCATCTTCATCACGTCCGCAGAAGGCCATTCGGGCAAGTCCTCGATCGCGCTCGGAGTGCTCGACACTCTGAGTCATGCGATGCCGCGCGTCGGCGTCTTCCGCGCGATCGCCCGGTCGACGATCGAACGCGACTATGTGCTCGAGATGCTGCTGGAGCACGACGGCGTCGATCTGCCCTACTCCGAATGCCTCGGGGTGACCTACGACGACGTGCGACGCGACTCCGAAGCGGCGCTCGGCACGATCGTCGAACGCTTCAAGGCCGTCGAGGCGAAGTGTGACGCGGTCGTGATCCTGGGCAGTGACTACACCGACGTCGGCAGCCCGGCCGAGCTCGCCTTCAACGCGCGCATCGCCGCAAACCTCGGCGCGCCCGTCCTGCTGGTGCTCGGCGGACGCGCGGGCCAGGGGAGGGGCGAGCAACTCGGCATCTCGACGGCCCGGACTCCCGCCGAGGTCGGACAGATCGCCGACCTCGCGCTCGTCGAACTCGCACATGGCCGCGCCGAGCTCTTCGCGGTCGTCGCGAATCGGGCTGATCCGGAACGCCTCGGTGAAACCGTGGCGGCCCTCCGCGGATCCGTGCGGGCGCACGGCCGGACGGACGTGCCCGTCTGGGCGATACCCGAAGACAAGTTCCTCGTGGCGCCCTCCATCCGCGGGATCATGCGATCGGTCGATGGGACGCTGCTGGCCGGCGACCCGGACCTGCTCACGCGGGAAGCGCTCGGTGTGGTCGTCGCGGGGATGTCGATGGTCAATGTTCTACCCCGGCTCTCCGAGGACGCCGTCGTCGTGATCGCCGCGGACAGGTCCGAAGTCCTGCTCGCGGCACTCCTGGCGAACGCTTCCGGAACGTTCCCCTCCATCTCCGGCATCGTCCTGAACGGGGGCTTCCCGCTGCCCGACCCCATCATGAGGCTCATCGGCGGGCTGGGCTCGACCCTCCCGATCATCGAAACCGGGCTGGGCACCTACGAGACGGCGGTGCGCATAATGAATACCCGCGGCCGTCTCGCCGCGGACTCGCAGCGCCGATACGACACAGCTCTCGCCCTGTTCGAGACGCATGTCGACACGACGGAGCTGCTGCGCGCGATCGGTGTGGCCCGCGCGAGCGTCGTGACGCCTCTGATGTTCGAGTTCCAACTCATCGAGCGCGCGCGGTCTGATCGACGGCGGATCGTCCTCCCGGAGGGCGACGACGATCGGGTGCTGCGTGCGGCGGCGCGCGTGCTGTCACGGGGGATCGCGGACCTCACGATCCTGGGCGAAGAGATCGAGGTCCGCAACCGCGCCATCGAGTTGGGCGTCGACATCCGCGGAGCCGAAGTTCTCAGCCCGTTCGATGCCGTGCACGTGCATCGCTTCGCGGACGAGTACGCCCGGCTGCGTGCCCACAAGGGCATCACGTACGCGAACGCGGCGGACACCGTCACGGACGGCTCGTACTTCGGCACGCTCATGGTGCACCTGGGGCTCGCCGACGGCATGGTCTCGGGCGCCGCACACACCACGGCCCACACCATCCGGCCCGCCTTCGAGATCATCAAGACCAAGCCCGGCGTCTCAGTCGTCTCGAGCGTGTTCCTGATGGCGCTCGCCGACCGTGTGCTGGTGTACGGCGACTGCGCCGTCATCCCCGACCCCACGAGCGAGCAGCTCGCCGACATCGCCATCTCGTCCGCCGCAACCGCCGAGCAGTTCGGCATCGAGCCGCGTGTGGCGATGCTGTCGTATTCGACCGGGACATCGGGAGCGGGCGCCGACGTCGAGAAGGTTCGGGTGGCGACGGACCTCGTGCGCGAGCGGGCGCCCGAACTCGCGGTCGACGGACCGATCCAGTATGACGCGGCTGCAGATGCCGCCGTCGCGGCGGCGAAGATGCCCAGATCGGATGTCGCCGGCCGGGCGACCGTCTTCGTGTTCCCCGACCTCAACACCGGCAACAACACCTACAAAGCCGTGCAGCGCTCGGCCGGGGCGGTCGCGATCGGCCCTGTTCTGCAGGGTCTCAACAAGCCCATCAACGACCTGTCGCGCGGCGCGCTCGTGGAGGACATCGTGAACACCATCGCGATCACCGCGATTCAGGCGCAGGGCGGGCCGGACGCGTGAGTGCGATCCTGGTCGTCAACAGTGGATCGTCGTCGTTCAAGTACCAGCTGATCGATGTCGACAGCGAGGCGCTGCTGGCTTCGGGGCTGGTGGAGCGCATCGGCGAGGAGGTGGGGAGCGCATCCCACACCGTCACAGCGGCAGGCCTGGGCCACTCCGACCCGACGCGGCCCGCTCCGACCGTGCTCAACGCCACCTCTCAGCGCGAGGTGCCCATCCCCGACCACACCGCCGGATTCGCCGTCATGCTCGAGGCCTTCGCCGACAACGGCCCCTCCCTCGCCGAGAAGCCTCCCGTGGCCGTCGGGCACCGTGTCGTGCACGGCGGCGCGCGCTTCTTCGAGCCGACCGTCATCACGCCGCTCGTCGAGATCACCATCGACGAGCTGTCGGTGCTCGCCCCGTTGCACAACCCCGCCAACCTGCAGGGCATCCGCGCGGCGAAGAAGGCATTCCCCGACGTCGCCCACGTCGCCGTCTTCGACACCGCCTTCCACCAGACGCTCGCTCCGGCCGCCTACACCTACGCCATCGATCGGGAACTCGCCGAGGCGCACCGGGTGCGTCGCTACGGCTTCCACGGCACGTCGCACAAGTTCGTCAGCGAAGCGGCCGCGCACTTCCTTGGCCGCCCGAACGGCGACCTGCGCCAGATCGTTTTCCACCTCGGCAACGGAGCGTCCGTCGCGGCCATCCGCGGTGGGCGCTCGGTCGACACTTCGATGGGGTTGACGCCGCTCGAAGGACTGGTCATGGGCACACGCTCCGGCGATCTCGATCCGGCCGTGCTGATCCATCTCGCTCGCCGTGCGGGGCAGAGCATCGACGACCTCGACGACCTGCTCAACCGCCGGAGTGGACTACAGGGGCTCGCCGGTATCAGCGACATGCGCGA
>DMUE01000217.1 GCA_003476465.1 Microbacterium sp.
CGCAGCCGTGGATCGGCTCGGATGGTGCCGCGGAGGCCACGTGGCAGGACAATTCGGCACAGCTTGCGAATCCTGTCGTGCTGGGTCGCGACGGGTGGGCGTTCTACAACGATCAGATCGAGGAGAACTTCTCGCAGGCGGTCGGGCGGCGTTACCTCACCGTCGGCGAGGTGACGGCGTGGCACGACTACTTCTCGACACTCGAGAAGGCACTCGCCGACCAGGGCATCGAGCTGTCGATCCAGATCAGCCCGTCGGCATCCAGCGTCTACCCGGAACAGCTGCCGGAATGGACCGACGGGATCGTCGGTTCGACTCCGATGGACCAATTCCTCGCGGCATCCCCGGACCTTCCGATCGTGGATTTCCGCCACGACCTCCGCACGGCGGCCGAGACGCACGCCGTGTACACGCCGGTGAACAGCCACTGGACCGACTGGGGCGGCTACGTGGCCTGGCAGACCTACGCGGCCTGCCATGACGCGATGTATCCCACCGCTGATCCGGTCTGGATCCCTGCGGTCAACGGTGTCGAGAGCACCCGGATCCACAACGAGTACGCCGGGTACGGCGTCCCCGACGCCGAGCCGGCGTGGACGGTTCCCGACTTCGCGGAGACGTTCGCGGACGTGTCGCTCACGGTCGCCGACGGAACCACTGCAGTGGTCGCCGGTCAGGATCCGGTCGATCTGTCGAAGCTGCCCGCCTCTACTGTCACCGATGGGGCGAAGACCACGCAGGAGGCGCTGATCATGCGCGACTCCATGGGCGGCGCCTTGAGTCCGTACTGGGGTCAGGAGTACGCGAAGACCTGGCAGATCCAGCATCGCTACGATGACTGGTCGAACCCGCCGAACTACCGTGCCCTGGTCGACCAGTACAAGCCCGACGTCGTGATCGTCCAGCTCGCCGAGCGCCATCTCGTCAACGCGCCGAAGACGGGCATCGGCACGGGCTACTGATGCGCTGCCGTGCTCTCATCTCGCGACATGACGTCCCGGATCACAGTGGCATCGCCCCACACGCCGGGAGAGTCGTAGGCGCGGTCCGGGAACGCCCCGTATTCCAGCGACAGGCCCAGATGGTTGTCGGCGATGAACCTCTCGACCTGCTCGGCCAGCGATACCGGTGTGCCGGAACAGCAGTTCAGTGTCCCCGTGACGTCCTCGGCGTCCGCGAGTGCGGCGAGCTGACGCCCGAGCTCCTCGACGCGGATGAAGTCGTAGCGGTTCTTTCCGGTCGTGAACGGGAAGACCGTACGGCCCTCGTCGGCGGCATCGAGCAGCTTTCGGAAGATCGACTCGCTGCGGCGGTCGTCTCCGTAGATGTAGTAGGCGCGCGCCCAGGCGAGGGACGTCGTGGACGGGACGGCCAGGGCGAGGGATCGCCGCAGTGCTTCCTTGGCGATCCCATACTGAGACAGCGGGGCCGTGGGGGTGGCCGCTTCGATCGCACCCTCCCAGTAGCCGACCTCGTGCATCGTGCCGAGGGCGACGATCCGCGCGACCCCGCGCTCGGCGAGACCGGTCAGCAGATCGAAATGCGCGGACAGCTGCGACATGTGGGCCGACGAGTTGTGCCGGAAGCCGTCCTTCCAGGCGAGGTGCACCACCGCGTGCGGGAGTGCGCCCCACACCGCGGGGTCGAAATCGGGCGCGAGGAGATCGGCCTCCACGACCTCTGCGCGGGGATCCAACCCGGCACCGCTGCCCGGACGCACCGCGGCGACGACGTCGTGTCCGCGATCGAGGAGGGCGGTGACCACATGCGGACCGAGATAGCCTGCAGCTCCGGTGACGACGACTCGCGACATTCTTCTGATCCTTTCGTGCACGGCATCGACGAACGATCGATCGGGCTGTGCGCTGCGCTGGTGGGTCCCGTTCGAGGATAGCGTCGGGGCCGGCATGGACCGGATTGCCAGACAACCGCCCGGTATAGTTATGCAGTTGATTGACGTAGGTGGAGCACTTGGACACGACTGATCGGTTCGCTCGTATTGCCGAGACCCCGTTTACGACATCCAACGCACGCGGATTGAAGTTTCCCGGCCGCGGCGGCAAGGTTCGCGAGGTCTTCGATCGCCGCGATCTGCTCGGTCTTCTCGTCCGACGCGACCTGCAGGCCCGCTACCGCGACAGCGTGCTCGGGTTCCTCTGGACGCTGATCCGGCCGCTCGTGCAGTTCCTGATGTACTACCTCGTGCTCGGACAGTTCCTCCGCGCTGCGGAAGGCATTCCGCAGTTCGCGATCTTCCTTTTCGCGGGGCTCACGATCTACAGCTTCTTCGCCGAGATGGTCCAGGGATCGACGACGTCGATCCTCAGCAACGCGGGACTCGTCAAGAAGATCTACCTTCCCCGGGAGATCTTCCCGCTCGCCAGTGTCGGCGCGGCAGGCTTCATGTTCCTCGTCCAGGTCCTGGTCCTGCTGGGCGGCGCGATCGTCTTCCAGGCGCTTCCTGCGCCCGTCGAGATGCTGTGGTTCTTCCCCTCCGTCGCGCTGATTCTGGTGTATGGGCTCGCGCTCGGCATCCTGCTCTCCGCACTCAATGTCTACCTGCGCGACGTCCAGTACGTCACGGATGTCGTGATCATGCTCGCGATGTGGCTCTCGCCCATCGTCTACGCCTGGACGATGGTCAGCGATGCGTTCCAGACCCTCGGTCTTCCGGCCTGGGCGATCGAGGTCTACACCGACAATCCGATCACGCTCGCCGTGCTCGGATTCCGGAAGGCGTTCTGGGGCGCCGGCACCGACGCGGACTATCCCGACAACCTCCTCCTGCGAATCGTGATCGCCGGCATTATCGGCGTCATTCTGCTGGTCATCTCGCACCGCGTGTTCACGCGGCTGCAGGGCAACTTCGCGCAGGAGATGTGATGGTCGTTTCGCCGGTTTCAGGCCCCGTAGTCGTGCGTGTCGACCACGTGACCAAGAAGTTCACCGTCCGAAAGGACAACAGTCTCAAAGAGCGCATCGTGCACGCCGGTCGCCGCGGCCGCGCGCACAAGCAGGAGTACACC
>DMUE01000189.1:0-1069 GCA_003476465.1 Microbacterium sp.
TGCCGCGGAGGCCACGTGGCAGGACAATTCGGCACAGCTTGCGAATCCTGTCGTGCTGGGTCGCGACGGGTGGGCGTTCTACAACGATCAGATCGAGGAGAACTTCTCGCAGGCGGTCGGGCGGCGTTACCTCACCGTCGGCGAGGTAACGGCGTGGCACGACTACTTCTCGACACTCGAGAAGGCACTCGCCGACCAGGGCATCGAGCTGTCGATCCAGATCAGCCCGTCGGCATCCAGCGTCTACCCGGAACAGCTGCCGGAATGGACCGGCGGGATCGTCGGTTCGACTCCGATGGACCAATTCCTCGCGGCATCCCCGGACCTTCCGATCGCGGATTTCCGCCACGACCTCCGCACGGCGGCCGAGACGCACGCCGTGTACACGCCGGTGAACAGCCACTGGACCGACTGGGGCGGCTACGTGGCCTGGCAGACCTACGCGGCCTGCCATGACGCGATGTATCCCACCGCTGATCCGGTCTGGATCCCTGCGGTCAACCGTGTCGAGAGCACCCGGATCTATAACGAGTACGCCGGGTACGGCGTCCCCGACGCCGAGCCAGCGTGGACGGTTCCCGACTTTGCGGAGACGTTCGCGGACGTGTCGCTCACGGTCGCCGACGGAACCACTGCTGTGGTCGCCGGTCAGGATCCGGTCGATCTGTCGAAGCTGCCCGCCTCTACTGTCACCGATGGGGCGAAGACCACGCGGGAGGCGCTGATCATGCGCGACTCCATGGGCGGCGCCTTGAGTCCGTACTGGGGTCAGGAGTACGCGAAGACCTGGCAGATCCAGCATCGCTACGATGACTGGTCGAACCCGCCGAACTACCGTGCCCTGGTCGACCAGTACAAGCCCGACGTGGTGATCGTCCAGCTCGCCGAGCGCCATCTCGTCAACGCGCCGAAGACGGGCATCGGCACGGGCTACTGATGCGCTGCCGTGCTCTCATCTCGCGACATGACGTCCCGGATCACAGTGGCATCGCCCCACACGCCGGGAGAGTCGTAGGCGCGGTCCGGGAACGCCCCGTATTCCAGTGACAGGCCCAGATGGTTGTCGGCG
>DMUE01000189.1:1209-2776 GCA_003476465.1 Microbacterium sp.
CCAGTAGCCGACCTCGTGCATCGTACCGAGGGCGACGATCCGCGCGACCCCGCGCTCGGCGAGACCGGTCAGCAGATCGAAATGCGCGGACAGCTGCGACATGTGGGCCGACGAGTTGTGCCGGAAGCCGTCCTTCCAGGCGAGGTGCACCACCGCGTGCGGGAGTGCGCCCCACACCGCGGGGTCGAAATCGGGCGCGAGGAGATCGGCCTCCACGACCTCTGCGCGGGGATCCAACCCGGCGCCGCTGCCCGGACGCACCGCGGCGACGACGTCGTGTCCGCGATCGAGGAGGGCGGTGACAACATGCGGACCGAGATAGCCCGCAGCTCCGGTCACGACGACTCGCGACATTCTTCTGATCCTTTCGTGCACGGCATCGACGAACGATCGATCGGGCTGTGCGCTGCGCTGATGGGTCCCGTTCGAGGATAGCGTCGGGGCCGGCATGGACCGGATTGCCAGACAACCGCCCGGTATAGTTATGCAGTTGATTGACGTAGGTGGAGCACTTGGACACGACTGATCGGTTCGCTCGTATTGCCGAGACCCCGTTTACGACATCCAACGCACGCGGATTGAAGTTCCCCGGCCGCGGCGGCAAGGTTCGCGAGGTCTTCGATCGCCGCGATCTGCTCGGTCTTCTCGTCCGGCGCGACCTGCAGGCCCGCTACCGCGACAGCGTGCTCGGGTTCCTCTGGACGCTGATCCGGCCGCTCGTGCAGTTCCTGATGTACTACCTCGTGCTCGGGCAGTTCCTCCGTGCTGCGGAAGGCATTCCGCAGTTCGCGATCTTCCTTTTCGCAGGGCTCACGATCTACAGCTTCTTCGCCGAGATGGTCCAGGGATCGACGACGTCGATCCTCAGCAACGCGGGACTCGTCAAGAAGATCTACCTTCCCCGGGAGATCTTCCCGCTCGCCAGTGTCGGCGCAGCAGGCTTCATGTTCCTCGTGCAGGTCCTGGTCCTGCTGGGCGGCGCGATCGTCTTCCAGGCGCTTCCTGCGCCCGTCGAGATGCTGTGGTTCTTCCCCTCCGTCGCGCTGATTCTGGTGTACGGGCTCGCGCTCGGCATCCTGCTCTCCGCACTCAATGTCTACCTGCGCGACGTGCAGTACGTCACGGATGTCGTGATCATGCTCGCGATGTGGCTCTCGCCCATCGTCTACGCCTGGACGATGGTCAGCGATGCGTTCCAGACCCTCGGTCTTCCGGCCTGGGCGATCGAGGTCTACACCGACAATCCGATCACGCTCGCCGTGCTCGGATTCCGGAAGGCGTTCTGGGGCGCCGGCACCGACGCGGATTATCCCGACAACCTCCTCCTGCGAATCGTGATCGCCGGCATTATCGGCGTCATTCTGCTGGTCATCTCGCACCGCGTGTTCACGCGGCTGCAGGGCAACTTCGCTCAGGAGATGTGATGGTCGTTTCGCCGGTTTCAGGCCCCGTAGTCGTGCGTGTCGACCACGTGACCAAGCAGTTCACCGTCCGAAAGGACAACAGTCTCAAAGAGCGCATCGTGCACGCCGGTCGCCGCGGGCGCGCGCACAAGCAGGAGTACACC
>DMUE01000012.1:0-9556 GCA_003476465.1 Microbacterium sp.
GTCGGGGTGGACGACGCCATCGCCGTGCTGGCAGACACGCCGGTGACACGTGCGAGCGCCGAGGACGACGACCGCATTGCGTTGCAGACCGACACATACGACCCGGACATGGTGTCGCTGTTCGTCGCGGCCGAGCGCGAACACCGTGACGACAGCAGCGACAGCGATAACACCCCCGGAGTATCAGTCCGGCATGCTGCATCCGCTGATGATCATCAGACCGCGCCCCTCGATATCGGCGGAGGGGGCGATCGGCGTCAAACCTCCGGTGGGGGGCTCGGCTCTCCGTCGCCCGTCGCGAGCGACCCCGCGGGCGGCCCGGACGAAGAGGTGGAAGCAGCACGCGCGTCGCGCGCGGCCTTCCAGCGCTGGGCCAGATCCGCCTCGGAGTAGAGGCGATCACCGCGCAGGATCAGATCGTCGGCGACGTAGTAGAGCACGACGTCGATCTGGTCGAGGGGCACACCACGTGCCTTGTGATAGGCGAGGCGATACAGCGCGAGTTGCAGCATCCGCTCTTCGCGCTCGGAGTCGGATCGCGGGGGGCGCCCTGTCTTCCAGTCGACGATCTCGAAGCGGCCGCCCCGGTCGTCGCGCCGATAGACGGCGTCCAGCTTGCAGATGATGACCCGGCCGGGCCCGTCGTCTTCGGGCAGGGCGAAATCGATCTCGCTTTCGACCTCGAGGGGCTGCAGCGGCCCCCACTCGGAAAGCTCGAAGATCTCGCGGAGGCGTTCGAGTGCCGCCGCATCTTCGGCAGAAGTCTCGGAGTCGCTGCGATCCTCATCCAGTTCCCAGAGCGCCTCGTCCGCGTCGCCGCCCGAGCCGCTGCGACCGGAACGCTGCTCCACCCAGGCGTGGAAAAGCGTGCCGAGTCTCGTCTGCCGGTACGGGCGCTCGGGCATCGGACGCGCGGTTGCCGAGACGGTCCCCGCATAATCAGTGACGTAATCCTTGAACCGGGAAGCCGGGATACGGGTCGGGGCGGCGTGGCGTGGGCCGTGCGCCCGCAGATCGCGCTCGGCGAGGAGCCGCGCCAGCAACTCGTCGGGACGGGCATTCGAACGTGCCGCGGCCGCTTCGACGCTCGCGGCGGCGGCCCGTACGTTCGGTCCGCGTGCACCGAGCGGGTCGAGGGGCCACGACAGCAGCTGTCCTCCCCCCTCTCGGTAGGGGTTCTCGCCCGGATCGCCCGGCGCGAGTCGCTCCATGCCCAGCGCCGTCATGATCTCGTCCAGATACGGACTCGGCACCCGCGGCGATCGCTGCCCACCCCACTGCGAGCCCGTCAGGAGCAGCTCCGATCGGGCCCGGGTCACGGCCACGTAGGCCAGCCGCCTCTCCTCGGCTCGCTGGTGGTCTCGCACACCGTCACGGAAGGTGCTGATGGCCGTGCGCAGGGCGGCCCGATCGGGCTCGGCGCCCGGGCTCCAGCCCAGAACCGGCAGCGCGTCGCGGTCGCCGCGGAAGGGGTAGGGCAGGACTCCGAAGCCGAGCCATCCGGCGACCGACCGGGGCGCCTTGGGCAACTCGTCCTGCACGAGTCGGACCACCGCCACCGCGTCCCATTCCAGGCCCTTGGAGCCGTGCACCGTCAGCAACTGCACCACCCCCGGTTGCGGCGCTTCGAGCCGGGGCATGAGTTCGTCGGTCTCTTCGGCGTGATCCAGCCACGCCAGCAGGCTGCCGATCGACCCGCGCTCGTCGGCCGCCAGAAAGGCACGTACCTCGTCGAGGAACGCCCGCAACTGTCCCGACGCCACACGGGCCGGCCCGCGCGTCTCGTTCGCGGCCAGTTCGATATCGAGCCGCAGCTCGAGCTCGATCGTCCTGATCAGATCAGGAATCGGCCGAGCGACCGCGCGGCGCAGGCGCCCGATCATCTCACCCGCCTCGCGCAGGCGGGCACGCCCTGTCGGGCTGATGTCGGCGATCAGGCGGTAGTCGTCGCGCACGCTGCGCACGAACTCGAGCGCGTCGATGAGTGAGGGCTGCTCGTCTGCGCCGGCGGAACCGCGAACGCGCGCGGCCACCTCCGCGGACAGCGGCGCGAGCGTTCCGTCTCTCTTGGCGAGGGTGTCCGCCAGCGCGTGAAGCGCAGCGAGATCGGCGACGCCGATGGCGAATCTCGGTCCCGCCAGCAGACGGATCAGCGACGAGCCCTGCGACGGGTCGTGGACGACGCGCAGGGCAGCTACCACATCCACCACCTCCGGCGTCGTGAGCAGGCCACCCAGGCCGAGGATCCGGTGTGGCACGTCGTGTCGAGCGAGCGCCTCCGCGAACGCGTTCATGTGCCGCTTGGTGCGGAACAGCACGGCGCCGGAGTGGGCTTTCGGCGAAGTGGATCCCCCCTGTGCGCCCTCCCTTCCGGACGCTTCGTGCTGTGCGCGGACCTGCACGAACCAGCGCGCGACTTCCTCGGCCTCGTCGTCGATCGTCGGCGTGAACCGACAGGTGACCCGCCCCTGGGCCGCACCCGGACGGGCGCCGAGCGCACCGACGGGACCTCCCCGGTACGATGTGCCCTCGATCAGCCGATTCGCGGCCGCGAGGATGCGCAGGTCGTTGCGCCAGCTGATCATGAGACTGTACCGACCGCACGCGGTCCGGTCGGCGAAAGCTCCGGGGAAGGCCCCCAGATTGTCGGCGGATGCCCCTCGCCAGCCGTAGATCGACTGGTTGGGATCGCCCACGGCCATCACCGCGGAGTTGCGGAATACGGCGGCGAGCAGGCGCGTCTGGATGACCGAGGTGTCCTGATACTCGTCGAGCAGGATGACGCGGTATTGCTCCCTCAGCCGCTCGGCGACTTCGGGAGCACTTTCGATGATCTCGAGAGCGCCCGAAACCTGGTCGGCGAAGTCGAGGGTGTCCTCCCCCCGCTTATGCGCGGCATAGTCGGCTACCAGGCCGGCCAATACGGGCAGGCCGCTCATCGCGGCGTGGAACTTCTCGATGTCTCCGGGGTTGGCAAGGCCCGGATTCGTCAGCGGGGCCAGCGCCTGCGCCCATTCGGCTCCGAACTGCGCCACGTCACCAGGCTCGGCGCGATTGTCGAGCAATTCGCCCGCGAGGCGGTGAACGGCGTCGACGACGCTGGGGAAGGCCTCGCCCCGCTCGGACAAGCGCTCGTCGTGGGACGCCACGACGACCCGCCGGGCGAGCAGCCACGAACCGGACTGGCTCATCAGAGCCCCGTCCGGGTCCCGCCCGATGCGTGAACCGTGCTCACGGACGATTGCGTCGGCGAACGCGTTGTAGGTCGACACCCGCGGCCGCAACAGCAGGGCTTCGCCCGGAGCATCTTCCGGTGCCGGCACCGCGCCGCGCCCAATCGCCACCCGGTCCAGGAATGTCCTCAGCTCGGCACGCCGTACCCGCGGCGGCAACCCGCTCGCGCGCGACCAGAACCCGGCGAGCGCGCCATCCTGCGCGAGCTCTTCCAGGTGGGGAAGAAGACCTCGACGAGCGAACTCGTCTATGCCGGCCAGCCGCTGCTCGATGCGCTCGGCGAGTTCACCCGCCGCCTTGCGGGTGAACGTGAGACCGAGGACCTCATCGCGTCGCACGTGCCCGTTTGCAACGAGCCAGACGACGCGGCCCGCCATCGTCTCGGTCTTACCACTGCCCGCACCCGCCACGACCAGAGCCGGCACCGGCGGTGCTTCGATGACGGCACGCTGGTCTGGTGTGGGTTCGGGCAGGCCGAGGGCGGCCGAGATCACCGGCGCGGACAGCTCGATACGGACCGGCCAGGCCCGGACGGGTTCGTCACCCGCATCGGCGGGCAACGGCGAAGACGTGGGACGGGCGCCGACGAAATCCCCTACCCGGGACGTACCGGCGCTCACGAGGCCGACACCGCCTTGATCGTGTGGATGCGGCAGACGGCGAACCGATCCTCCGTGCAGTGCGTGTCGACTTTGGCGTCGAAGCGGGCGGATGCCATTCCCTCGGCCACCTCGACGATCGTGGAGAGGAACGATGCGCGCTTCACCGCGTCCATCGGTGCCTGACGGGCCAGACGGTAATCGGTGCCTTTCAGGGTTTTGGACAGCACCAGCAGACGGGCTCCGGCGTTCGCTTGAGGATCGGCGCCGGGAAGAAGGCCCTCGAGCAGGGCGAGTTGATAGGCGGCGAGTTGGGCGTCGTCCGCGACCTTCTCGTCGGTCACCCGCACCTCCGACCGCCCGGTCTTCAGGTCGACGACGACAACCCGCTCGGCGGGACGAGGCTCGCCTGACACACCCGCACGCCCCGAGGCACCCGCAGGGCCCGAGTCGCCCGCGTCGCCGGCCGTCGACTCGTCGCGCCCCGGCTCGGGCGTGACCTCGACCCCCTCGCCGCGACCGTCCGGATACACCTCGATCCGGTCGACAGAACCGCTGAGCAACGCCAGCCGCCGTCCCTCGGGCGGGCCCGCCACGCTGCGTGAGGACGTGTCGTCCTCGCGGATCGGCCACACCGCGGGGATCTCCTCTGGCGCAGCCTCCAGGTCTATCGCCAGCCGGAAGCGCGCCTCGGCGCCGGCCGTGCGCCCCTCCTCTCGGCGGAACCTCTGCAGGTAGGCGTGGAGACGGTCGATGAGCACACCCGCCCACGCCTGCTCCTTGCGCGACATCCAGGGCGCTTCGAAGTCCAGCTCTCCCCAACGCGCATCGACGACGGCCTGCAGCCGTGCCCGATCACCGTCGGGCACCTCCTCCATAGCGGCGTGCAGGATCGTGCCGATACCCGCCGACCACGAGCGCGTACCACCCCCGAGCGCCCTGATCGCCCAGTCCAGTCCACAGGCGTCGAACGCGCCGAGTCCGGATGGCGACACAGGGACCGGTGCGCGGAGGGGATCCCGCAGGGGCCCCGAGGACGACGACTCGGCCAGGCCGTACCACTGATGCGGGGAGGCACCGGGCACTCCGGCTCGGGCCAGAACGACGAGCTGCCCGGCGGCGTGGGCGCGAACGGCCGCACCAGCCATGGGAGTGGTGAGAGCCCTCCGGTGCCGCGCGACGAGACCGCGCAGCGTCAACGGATGCTCCGACACCGCCGTCTCGTCCGTCTCGTCCGGTTCGGGGAAGAAAGCCAGGAGCGGGCTCGGTCCCCGGTCGTCATCATCCACAGCGGTCACGACGAGGCGTGTCCGCGCGCGGGACACGGCGCGCACCAGCAGACGCAACTCGTCGTGCAGTGCCGCGCGACGGCGATCGAGGGTGCCGCTGACCTTGGCGCTGGAACTTTCGGAGGCCCCCGCATCGATCGACCCAGCGGAGCCGGCCACCTCGGCCAATCGCCACGTATCCAACAGATCACCACGCAGGCGCACGTTCGGCCACACCCCGTCCTGCGCGCCCGCGATCACCACCGCCTCGAACTGCGTTCCCAGCGCAGCCGCCGGCGTCATCAACGTCACCGTCTCGGCGGTGTCGGGCGACATCAGCATGTCCTCCGGCACTTCGCTGTCGGCGATGCGGCGCAAGAACGCCTCGGCCGTCTCGTGGGGGGACGTCTCGGTGAACCGCTTGGCGGCGTCGAAGAGCGCGACGAGGGCGTCGAGTGCATGGCCGATCTCAGCCGACAGCGTCCCCGGCGCGACGGCGAGCTCGTGCCAGGCCCGCGCGAGAGGCCCACCGCCGCCGTCTCGAGCTCGATCCCACGCGACCCACAGCAGGTCATGAGCCGTGGCGCCAAGCCCGGCTGCGCCATGGAGAACCCCCAGGGTCGTTGCCAGTCGTTCGGCCGCCCGCGCCTCGGGCGTATCCATGAGTGCGAGATCGAGCGGATGCGCCATGGCCTCCTGCAGGAGTTCGCGTGCCGGCCGCGAGCCNNAGCTGCACCAGGTCTCGAACGACCGTCTCGCTGCCGAGCGGGCGCGGCAGGCTCGATGAGCGCGTCGGCACCTCACGTGCGCTGAGTTCGGCGTCGAGCTCGCCGACCTGCCGGGTGTCGTGCGCGATGACGGCCATCTGCGACCACGGGATCTCGTCGACGATGTGCCACTCCCGCAGCACGCGCGCGATCCGCTCGGTCTCTTCGTGCGGAGAGGGCGCCACGACGGTGCGCACCCGGGGGTCGGGCGGGAGCTCGGGCCCCGGTGCTCGGCGGTGTTCGACGCGGCCCGAGGCGCCGACCGCCGTCGTCACCTCGCGCACGATGCGGGTGAGCGCGGGAGTTGACCGGTGCTCCCCATCGAGGACGTGCACCGTGCCGAGCGCATCGCACAGCCGCGCGAACAGGTCGGGCGAAGCGCCGCGGAATGATCCTGAGCCGATGTCCGGATCGCCGAAGGCCAGCACCGCGACACCCCGCGAGCGCAGGCCTCTCAGCACGGCGATACCGCCGCGGGTGAGTTCTTGAGCGTCGTCCACGAGCACGATCCGCAACCGCGCCGGCGGGCCGAGCAAGGCCTCCCCCGCCGTGCCCGCCGGCGCCGTGGCGAGGATCGCCGCAGCCTCGCGCAACAGCTCGGCGGGGTCACGGTGTGCTTCGCGCATCGTCCCGGTCGTGAACCGGTAATCGGCGAGGAACGCAGCCGCCGCGACCCACGAGGCGCGCCCGAGCGCGGCCCCCGCGTCGGCGAGTTCGGTCGGCCCGATGCCCCGCTCGGTGCACTCGGCCAGAAGCGCCCGCAGTTCGGCGCGGAACGTGCGCGATGCCCGCACGGCAGGACCGAGATCGCTCGGCCAGCGCTTCAGTCCGCGCTCGGCGTCGCGCTCATCGCCGGCCAACAACTCGGCGATTATGCGGTCCTGGTCGGGTGCGGTGAGCAGTCGCGGGGGCTCCTCGCCCGATTGGACCGCCACGGCGCGGACGATCTGGAACGCCAACGACGCCATCGACCGCGCCAGCGGACCGGGTGTCGCGACGCCGCCTACGAGTGCGAGCCGGTCGCGAAGAGCCGTAGCCGTCTGCCGCGTCGGAGTGAGAACGAGCACCTCGTCCACCCCGACTCCCCCGCCGGCGGCGCCCGCCGCTCGATCGGCGGTCTGGTCGGCGGTCTGACCGGCCCTGAGCAGGCGAGCGACGCGCGCGACCAGTGCCTCGGTCTTGCCCGTCCCCGGTCCGCCGATGACCACACCCGAGGCATCCGTGGGGAGCATGACGACACCGATCTGAGCCGTGTCGAGGCGGTCGGCCCCGCGGGTGCCCGTGTTCATCCCTCCACGCTAACGCGACCCCCCGACACCGCCGGTCGCCTCCCGACTTGTGCCTTTCGGTGGACGTGAACTTCGAGTCCGACCGCACGGCGCAACCCATCCTTCGGGTCGGGTGGGAGGAGGCGGGCAGGGGGCAGGTGTTCGCCCTGAGCGTGACCGAAGGGGGCTGCCCCCCAGGCAGGTGTCGTAGAGTTTCACAGCAGCCGGGCGTCGCGCCCGAGGAGCAGAGAGGCAGTCACCGTGGAGATTCGCATCGGCATCGCCAACACCGGCCGCGAGCTGAACTTCGAGACAACCGAGTCCGCAGAAGCCGTTCGCGCATCGGTCGCGAAGGCCCTCGACGCATCCGCCTCCCACGTATCGTTCGCCGATTCCAAGGGGAACTCCTACATCGTCCCCACCGCTGCGCTGGCATACGTGGAGCTCGGCACCGAAGAGGCACGCCGCATCGGCTTCGTCGGCTGAGATGCTGATCGTCCTCGCGTTGGTCGCGGGCATCGCGATCGGCATGGCGCTGCACTTCTCGCTTCCGCTCCGATCGACCCGTGGCGCCGCACTGGCGCCGACCCTGGATGCCGCAATCGCCGCCGCGCTCTACACCAGCCTGACGTGGCTCGGGCTCGCCGAAAGCAACCCCTGGCTCTGGCTCGCGGCGACCGTCATCCCCGCCGTCGTCACCGGCCTGGTCATCGCTGCCGTCTCACGCGCCCGTGCGGATCACGACGAGCGCGAGCGCATCCGCCTCAAGGTCGGCTGAACCTGGGCGGCTCCGCCGAGGCCGGCGAAAGCGGCTCAGGCGTTCAGCCCGACCGCATCCATCCGCCGTGAGTGCGCGGCCATCAGCTGGGTGAAGACGGGCTCGACCTTCTCTTCCGCCGCGCGGTCGAGTCCGACTCCCGACGTGAGAGCGGCGCGGGCGACCAGCAGCGTGTCGCCGACCAGACGCCTGCCCCACACCGAGAGCAGCGACCGCCACTCCGGGTCGCTCTCGATGGACTCCGCGATGATCTCCACGATCGCTCCCCGATCGTCGTCGGCCTCGAGGATCACCGAGACGCGACGTCCCGTGTTTCCGTAGGTCGAAGCGAGGGCGTGGTAGAAATCGTCGAGCAGACCCGCCGTCAGATGAACGCTGAGAAGCGTCTCCATCCGACGCGCCCCGTTCGTGACGCGACGGAAGGCGTCGAGTTGCTCGCGGAAGGGCAGCATGACCGACGTCGGGTCTTCGCCGCGTTCCCGGATGAGCGCGACGATCTCCTGATGCTTGGTGAGGGCGGCTCCCGCTGCACGCGAGAGCGCCTCTTTCTGCGCCAGCTCGGGGGTAGACCTGATCAGTTGGGTGAGCGTCTCGAAGTAGCCGAGCTGCAGATAGGCCGCCTGACCGAGAAAAGTCTGCACGTCCGGGGCGAGCTCCGAGAAGTCCACCCGCGTCGCCGCCGCGCGGTCAGCCCGAGACCTGAGGGCGAGCACGCGGCGCGGCGTGCGCCTCCGACGGAACCGATTCAGCACCGGAACAGCCTAGCCGCGGGGACCGGGACGCCGTGCGGGAGCGGCGCGCACAGAGCGTCTCGCGACCGTCCGGCCACGTCAGAACGGGCCCCGATTCGCCCTCCGGTAGGCTGGGCGGTGTCCCGGCGTCGGATCGGGACCCCGCGCCTGTGGCTGAGTGAAGGGCGTGGATAACCCCTCCGCCCCTCGGGGCAAGCACCCAGGCAGCATCTCACTGCCGGACAGGCTCATATTGTGACGACCTTCGCCGAACTCGGTGTCGATCACGACATCGTCGACGCCCTCGCTTCGAAAGGCATCGTGGATGCCTTCCCCATCCAGGAGCAGACGATCCCCCTCGGCCTCCCCGGCCAAGACATCATCGGGCAGGCCAAGACCGGCACCGGGAAGACCTTCGGCTTCGGCATCCCCGTCGTTCAGCGTCTCGGACTCGACCCGGCGCCTGGCGTCAAGGCGCTCATCGTCGTCCCGACCCGCGAACTCGCCGTCCAGGTCTACGAAGACATGGACATGCTCACATCCAACCGCTCCACGAGCGTCGTCGCCATCTACGGCGGCAAGGCGTACGAGGGCCAGATCGACCAGTTGAAGGCCGGCGCTCAGATCGTCGTCGGCACCCCCGGCCGCCTGATCGACCTCAACAACCAGCGCCTGCTCGACCTCTCGCACGCGACCGAGGTCGTCCTGGACGAGGCCGACAAGATGCTCGACCTCGGCTTCCTGCCCGACATCGAGAAGATCATCACCAAGGTCTCGCAGATCCGTCACACCCAGCTGTTCTCGGCCACGATGCCCGGGCCGATCGTCGCGCTGGCTCGCCGCTTCATGACGAGCCCCATCCACATCCGCGCGACCGATCCCGACGAGGGCCTGACACAGGCGAACATCAA
>DMUE01000012.1:9604-15893 GCA_003476465.1 Microbacterium sp.
GATGTCGCCGCCCGGGGTATCGACGTCGACGACGTGACGCACGTCATCAATCACACGATCCCCGACGACGAGAAGACCTATCTGCACCGCGCCGGGCGCACCGGACGTGCGGGCAAGACCGGCATCGCGGTGACCTTCGTCGACTGGGACGACCTGCACAAGTGGGCTCTCATCAACCGCGCCCTGGAGTTCGGCCAGCCCGAGCCCACCGAGACGTACTCGTCGAGTCTGCACCTTTTCACAGACCTCGACATCCCGGCCGGCACCAAGGGCCGGCTCACGACCGCACCGCGCCCGCAAGCGGTCAAGACGCAGGATGCCTCCCGTGAGCGCTCGTCCGCGCCCGCCGGTGATCGTCCCCGTCGTTCGCGTTCGCGTTCCGGGGGGAGCGGCGAGGGTGTTGCTGCGGACACCGCATCGGCCACGGCACCGACCGGTGGTCCCGCCTTGGAAGCAGCCCGGCCCGAGGGGAGCGGAACGCACGACGGCGGCGGCTCGGAACACCACGGCGGTCGTCCCGCTGCGTCGCGCCGACGTCGCCGGCGCCGGTCGGGCGGCTCATCCGGCGCGCCCACGCCGCCCACGGCATAAGGCGCCCGGATACCTCGAGTCGCGACGACGGCGAGAGAACGCTCAGGGGTAGACCGGATCGGTCCCCGTGGCGCGCTCTATGACCCGGGCGACCATCTCGTCGCTCGTGGTGTTCTCACCGGGAAGGTTGGGTTTGCCGAGACCGTGGTAGTCGCTGGACCCCGTCACGATGAGGTCGTGGCGATCGACGAGCTTTCGCAGGGTCGCCACGCCCGACGCCGTGTTCTCACGATGCTCGAGCTCGAACCCCGCGAGCCCGGCGTCGATCAGCTCTTCCAGATACGGCACGGGCATCATGCGATCCCGTCCCGCCGTCGTCGGATGAGCGATGATCGGCACCCCGCCCGCTCCCACCACAAGGCGCACGGCCGTGCGGGGATCGGGTGCGTAGTGAGATTCGTAGTAGCCCCCCCGCGGATGCAGGATCCCCGCGAACGCGGCCGACCGATCGGGTGCGAGGCCCCGGGCGACCAGAGCATCGGCGATATGCGGTCGCCCCACAGTTGCACCATCGGATGTCTGGGCCATGACATCCGGCCACGACAGGTCATAGTCGCGCGCGATGTTGCTGACGATCCGTTCGGCCCGGCCGATCCGGTCGTCGCGGATTTTCTCCATCTCTGCCCGAAGCGCGGCGTCGTCGGGGTCGAAGAGGTAGCCGAGCAGGTGGACGCTGCGCCACTCGTGCTTGGCGCTGAGCTCCACGCCGGGGAGGAACGTCATGCCGAGAGACGTCGCGGCCTCGGCCGCTTCGGCCCACCCCGTGGTCGTGTCGTGGTCGGTCAGGGCGATGGTCTGGAGACCGTGCCGGTGCGCCGCCGCGACGACGCGCTCGGCCGGCTCGGTTCCGTCGGACCGGAGCGAGTGCATGTGCAGGTCGCTCGGCCCCTCGAATCGCCGCAGCCCGCTCACCCCACGAGCCTACCGTCGTCGACCTCGGCGGGGGTGTGCGCCCGCGTCGGCCGTTCTCCCAGCCACGGCTTCTAGAGTCGACTGCGTGCTGCGCGTGCTCGGAATCCTGATCACCGCGCTGTTCGCTATCGCGACGGCGGTGCTCACCTGGCCGTCCTTCTTCCGGCTGAACCAGACGTTTCCGCTCGCGCAGATCATCTCCTTCCGTTCCCTGATCTCGGTCGCCTTCGCGATCCTCACGGTCATCCTCCTGCTCATGGCTTTTGCCCGGCCCATCCGCGGCTTCGCTCTCTCCCTCGCCATCGTCGCCATCGTCGGCACGCTCGGCAACGGCGCGATCGTGCTCTCGCGCGGCATCGGAACGACCGAGCTTCCGGCCGAGACCGCGACGAGTGTGCGGGTGATGACGTGGAACACAGCGGGCGAGGCCACCGACCCGACATCCGTCGCCCAGACCGCGGTCGCCATGGGGGCCGACATCGTCGCGCTGCCCGAGACCACCATCGAGACGGGCGAGCAGATCGCAGTCGCGATGCGCGAACTCGGCAGCCCGATGTGGGCCCATCACGTCGAGTTCGACGTGGGCATGGACACCTGGGATGCGCGCTCGACCACGCTGCTGATCTCTCCCGGACTCGGCGAATACTCGGTTATCGAATCGTCGCAGGATGGCTCGAGCAACACCGCCGTCTTGCCGAGCGCCGTGGCCATGCCGCTGGATGGAGACGGTCCGATCGTCGTCGCGGTGCACGCCGTGGCTCCCCGCGAGGGAGACATGCAGCACTGGCGTGGCGATCTGCGCTGGCTCGCCGACCAGTGCGCGACCGACAACGTGATCATGGCGGGGGACTTCAACGCGACGCTTGACCATATGGCGCGCCTCGGCCTGGACGGCGGGAACCTCGGTCACTGCCACGACGCGGCATCCGAAACCGGCAACGGCGGCGTCGGAACATGGACGACGGATCTGCCCGCCCTGGCCGGCGCCCCGATCGACCACGTTTTGGCGACACCCCGTTGGCAACCGACCGGATCCATCGTCTTGCGCTCGCTGGACGGGTCCGGCAGCGATCACCGGCCTCTCGTCGTGCAGTTGGAGCCCGTCGGCTGACCCGGGCGCGGGTGTATCGGCCGATGCTCCTCGCCGGCGGCGTGCGTGCCAGACTGGACCGATGAGCAGGACAGGCGAAACGGCCACCGGCGCGGTCGAGGTAACGAGCGAGACGGCACACGAGAGGGCTGCCGAACGGGACGCCCGTGACGAGCGCGAGGCTCAGGCCAGCGCGAATCGCCGCCAGCGGTTCGGGCAGGGCTTTCTCGAGGCGATCTCGACGGGTTGGGCCGAGCGCGACGAACCCGTCATCCGGGCACGACCGCAGGCGACGTTCGCAGCGGCCCGCCGCATGCAGGTCTCGTCGGCGTTCCCGGGCAGGCGGCTGGTCGTGCCCGCGGGCGGTGTCGCGGTGCGCAGCAACGACACCGACTACCCCTTCCGCTCACATTCCGCCTTCGCCCATCTGACCGGGTGGGAGCGGGAAGCCGAGCCCGACGCCGTCCTGGTGTTCGACCCCGTCGCGGGCGGACACGAGACGACGCTGTATTTTCGCGAGCGCGCCGACCGCACCACGGCCGAGTTCTACGCGGACGCGTCGATCGGGGAGTTCTGGATCGGTCCCCGCCCGGCCCTCGCGGGCGTCGCAGCAGACCTCGGCCTCGCGACGGCGCACCTGGACGAGTTCCGCGCATATGCTGAGGACCTCGTGGTCGGGCACAACGATGAGCTCAGCCGGTTCGTCTCGGAGTTGCGACTCGTCAAGGACGCCTTCGAGATCGAGCAGATGCGCCTGGCTGTCCAGGCCACGGCGGACGGTTTCGACGACATCGTCGCCGCCCTCCCCCGCATCGTCGCCCACCCCCGCGGCGAGCGCGTGGTCGAGGGAGTCTTCCACCTCCGAGCCCGCACGGACGGGAACTGGGAGGGCTACGACACCATCGCGGCATCCGGCCCGCACGCCTGCTACCTGCACTGGACCCGCAACGACGGCCCCGTCGTACCGGGAGACCTGATGCTCATCGACGCCGGCGTCGAGGTAGACAGCCTCTACACCGCCGACATCACGCGCACCCTGCCCGTTTCCGGGCGCTTCACCGAGGTGCAGCGCCGGGTCTACGAGGCGGTACGCGAAGCCGCGGACGCGGGGCTGCGCGCGGCACGGCCGGGCGCCCGCTTCCGGGAGGTGCACGAAGCCGCCATGGCCGTGATCGCGGCACGCGTGGCGGAGTGGGGGCTGCTTCCCGTCGCGGCAGAGGAGGCCCTCGCCCCCGAGACGGGCGGGCAGCACCGCCGGTACATGGTGCACGGCACGAGCCACCACCTCGGACTGGATGTGCACGATTGCGCGCAGGCCCGCCGCGAGATGTACTACGACGGCGTTCTCGAGGCCGGCATGGTCTTCACGATCGAGCCGGGGCTCTACTTCCAGATCGATGACCTTACGGTGCCGGAGGAATACCGGGGCATCGGCGTCCGCATCGAGGACGACATCCTGATGACCACACAGGGTCCGGTGAACCTGTCGGCCGACATCCCGAGGACGCCGGACGAGGTCGAGGCGTGGATGGCGCGGCTGGCCCCGACTGCCTGAGCCGCTCCGCGGCGGGGCGGTGGACAGCGGCGCTGACCTCGACATCACCTATGGGGAACGGCGCGGGGCCCGCGTCGCTCGTCGGCCGGGGAAGCGGGCAGCACGGCCTGCCCAGGAGCCGCCGGAGGTCGGCACCTGGGCTGCGTTTACGATCCGGGGGGGCGCTCGGGGTGCGCGGAGTCGTCGCGATCGTCTGCTGAGGCACGGGCGTTCCCGCCGGTCACCTCGGCTGATCCCTCCGGGGGAGGGTCCCCGTCACGGTCGGGAGCCGCGGATGCTTCGGCCACAGCGGGCGCGACGCGCTGACCGTAGCGCGGAGGCGGCTCGGTGGCCTCCCGGTGCAGCCGCTCGCCGTACCGCGGCGGCGCGGCGTCGGGGGGCGGCGGGGGGCGATCGCCGGGGGCGGGCGGGGGCGCAACCCCCGAGGGCGGGGCCGACGGCACGGAGGGAGCAGGACTGGCCGGCACCGTCGGCGCGCCGCCGGGCACGCCGAGGACCTGGCGCGCCTTCGCAAGATGGTCAGGGGCCACCGTGACCTCGTAGTGATCGGCGAGAACGCGCATGACCGAGGCGAAGTCGCGGCGGCGCCGGATGAACGAGTAGGTGATGATGCTGAGCAGCATTCCCACGGCGACGCCGACGAACAGCACGCCGACGAACGCCTGGATGGGCACGGACGGGCTACCGAGCACGAGGATCGCGGAGAAGAACAGCCCGATCAGGAGCCCGTTCACGGCTCCCGATCGAGCCGCCGTCGCGTAGCCGAGGCGTCCGGTCACGCGCTCGAGGGAGCGCAGTCCCTGACCGACGATCGCGATGTCTCGCGCGGGGACCTCTCCCGCGATCAACGCGGACACGGCCTCCTGCGCCCCTTCATACGTGGGAAAGCTCGCGATCGTCTCACCGACGGCGTCGTCGCGCTTGCCCGCGGGCGTGGGTCCCAGCATGCTCATCCCCCCATTGTCCCACGCGTTCCGAGGCGGTCGCCGGTGTCGGGGCTACGCTGGGAGCGTGAGCACGCAAAGGGTCTTTGTCGCGCGCCTGGCGGGGTGCGCCGTCTTCGACCCCGCGGGAGACCGACTCGGCCGGGTGCGCGACGTCGTCGTGGTGTATCGCAAGAGCGACCCGCCGCGGGTGGTGGGCCTGGTGGTCGAGATCCCCGGCCGTCGGCACGTGTTCGTCTCGATCGGTCGGGTCACCTCGATCGCCACCGGACAGGTCATCACGACGGGGCTGATCAACGTCCGCCGTTTCCAGCCCCGCGGCGGAGAGGTGCGCGTGCTCGCCGAGTTGCTCGGGCGCCGTGTGCGTCTGATCGACGGGTCGGGCGAAGCCGTCATCGAGGATGCCGCCATCGAGCGCAATCGCCTGGGCGAATGGGCGATCGGCCAGTTGTTCCTGCGCCGGCCGAAGACGAGCGCGAGCCCGTTCGCGAAAGGGCCCACGACGTTCGCGAACTGGTCCGACGTCCGCGAGGGTCAAGCGCCTGGCGAGTCGCAGTCCGTCGAACAGCTCGTCGCTTCGTACTCCGAGCTGCTTCCCGCCGACCTCGCCAACACGCTGCTCGACCTTCCTGACGCCCGCCTGATGGAGGTTGCCGGAGAGTTGCCGGACGACCGGCTTGCCGATGCGCTCGAAGAGATGCCCGAGGACGACCAGGCGCACATCCTCGAGCAGCTCGGCGACGAGCGCGCCGCCGACATCCTCGACGCGATGGAACCGGATGACGCGGCGGACCTGCTCGCGCAGCTTCCCGAGGGTCGGTCCGAACAGTTGCTCGAGCTCATGGAACCGGACGAGGCCGACGACGTGCGTGCACTCCTGGCGTACGGGCCCGACACCGCGGGGGGTCTGATGACCCCCGAGCCGATCGTGCTGTCCGCTGACGCGACGGTGGCCGAAGCGCTCGCGCTCATCCGTCGCCACGAACTGCACCCCGCACTCGCCGCGGCGATCTTCGTCACCCTTCCGCCGTATGAGACCCCGACCGGACGACTGCTCGGCGTTGTGCACTTTCAGCGGATGCTGCGCTATCCCCCGCACGAACGCCTCGGCGCGATAATCGACGACTCGGTCGAACCCGTGCACGCGTCGGCCTCGGCCGCCGAGGTCGCGCGACTGCTGGCAAGCTACAACCTCGT
>DMUE01000012.1:15920-23428 GCA_003476465.1 Microbacterium sp.
GGACGCGCCGGCGTGCTCTCGCGCACGCCTCAGCCCTCGCGCGACCGCTTCGGCCGTTTCACGGAATGGATCGCCCGGAAGATGGGCACGCCGTGGTTCTTGCTCGGTCTGAGCCTGTTCTGTGCGCTGTGGATCCTGTGGAACACGATGTTCCCCCCGGGGTGGCGTTTCGATTCGGCCGCGAACGGCTTCACGGCCTTGACGCTCGTGCTCTCCCTGCAGGCGTCCTACGCCGCTCCGCTCATCCTGCTCGCCCAGAACCGCCAGGACGACCGCGACCGCGTCCAGATCGAGCAGGACCGCCAGCGCGCGGAGCGGAACCTCGCCGATACCGAATACCTCGCGCGAGAGATCGTGGCCCTTCGCCTGGCGCTCACCGAGGTCACTGGCGAGGCGCTCACGAAGGACGTGCTCCGCAATGAGCTCCGGCACGAACTTCAGGCGGTGCTCGAGGGTCTCGAGACGCGTGATCCGCGCCCAGAAACCGGATCCGCGGCATCCGATGAGCGATGACGACACGGTGGGCGTCGCGGTTCGCGCCGCGGTCGGCGCCGTCGCCGATCCCGAACTGCGGCGTCCGCTGGGTGAGCTCGACATGGTGCGCGATATCGCCGTCGCGGGCGGCGTCGCCGACGTCAGAATCGCTCTGACGATCGTCGGGTGCCCCGCAGCGACACGCATCGAGTCCGATGTCCGGGCAGCTGCCGCCTCCGTCGCCGGTGTCGATGAGGTGCGGGTGCACATCGGGGTGATGACGCCTTCCGAACGCGCTGTGCTCACCGATCGCCTGCGGGCCGGGCGCCCCCGCGGCATCCCCTTCACGGCGGACTCGCTCACGCGCGTGATCGCCGTGACCAGTGGGAAGGGCGGCGTCGGCAAGTCGAGTGTGACGGCGAATCTGGCGGTCGCCCTGGCGGCCCGCGGACTCGCCGTGGGTCTCGTCGACGCCGATGTGCACGGATTCTCGATCCCCGGTCTTCTCGGTCTGGTCGATGCCGACGGGCGTACCGTCCGCCCGACCCGCATCGACGACCTCATCCTCCCGCCCGTCGCCTTCGGCGTGAAGGCCATCTCGATCGGCATGTTCCTCCGCGAAGGCGACGAGCGGGCGGCCGTCGCCTGGCGGGGGCCCATGCTGCATCGCACTGTGCAGCAGTTCCTCACCGACGTGCACTTCGGCGACCTCGACGTCCTGCTCCTCGACATGCCCCCGGGTACGGGCGACGTGGCGATCTCGGTCGGTCAGCTTCTTCCCCACGCCGAGGTCGTGGTCGTGACGACACCGCAGGCTGCGGCATCCGATGTCGCGATCCGTAGCGCCCTCGTCGCGCGCCAAACCGGCCAGCGTGTCGTCGGGGTCATCGAGAACATGTCGGCCATGACACTTCCCGACGGCACGGTGCTCGACCTCTTCGGCGCGGGTGGGGGTGCCCAGGTCGCCGCTTCGCTGTCCGCAACGGATGCCTCGGGCTCCGCTGAGCCCGTGCCCCTGCTCGGTTCGATCCCCCTGAGTCCCGCACTGCGCACCTCGGGCGACGCGGGGGTCCCGCTGACGGCGACCGACACGAATGACCCTGCCCGGCACGCACTCGTCGACCTGGCCGCGCGCCTTGCCGGCGCATCGCGCGGACTCTCCGGTCGTGCTCTGCCCGTCGCTCCGCGGCTTTCCCCCTGACCCCTGCCGCTTCCCCCGCGCAGAGAGGCCGACCCGACCATGCCCCCTGTTCGGCCCGCACCCATCTGCCGTGTCTCGGCCCTCTCCTTCCTCTGAACCAAGCAGCGATCCGGTCAGGTCGCCTCGGAGTCATAGGGCGGGGAAGCGGGCGCGCCGGGTGCCGATGGCGGGGGCGCGTCCGCTCCCGCAGCCGACGCTCCTGCGCTCACGCCCACGGGTGCTCCCGCTCCCCGGGCCTCCGCCCCCCCGAGCGGGGACGTGGCCGGACGCGGGGCACCCGGACTGACGGGCTTGATAGGAGCCTCGTCGAGCAGCGCCTCACGGATTATGCGCCGCGGGTCGTACTGGCGCGGGTCGAGGCGGCGCCAGTCGACGTCGTCGAAGTCGTCCCCCATCTCGTCCCGCACGCGTGTCTTCGCGCCGCGCAGGAACTCCCGCAGCCGCGAGAGCAACTTCGCCAGTCCCTCTGCGTAGCGGGGCAGTCGCTCGGGACCGACGAGCAAGGCTGCGATCACACCTATCAGCAGAAGCTTCTCGATCGTCAGCCCGAAGAACATGAGTACAGATTACTCGTCGCGCCTGCGGCGGGAGCCCGGACCCGCCCCGTAATCTAGGCGAAATGGACAAGCGCGTGAGCGGACAGCAGGCCAGCTGGCGGTACGCGACGGAACAGGTCACCGAACCCGATCCGATCGCGAAGGCTCGCGCGCACTCTCTCGAGCTGGGCATAGTTCCCATCGACCCCGCGATCGGCGCTCAGTGCGCCGTCCTGGTCGCAGCCTCGGACGCCCTCAACCTGGTGGAGATCGGCACGGGTACCGGGGTGTCGGGGATGTGGCTGCTGCGGGGCAGCGCCCGAGGCACCCTGACCACCATCGATGCAGAACCCGAGCATCTGGCGGCTGCTCGCAAGGCTTTCGCGGATGCGGGTGTCCCGCCCGCTCGGGCACGCTTCATCACGGGTCGGGCAGCTGATGTGCTGCCCCGCATGAACGAGTCGGCATACGACATCGTTCTCATCGATGCCGACCCGGAGCACATCCTCGAGTACGTCGCGCACGGCCTCCGCCTTGTGCGCGTGGGCGGAACGGTGCTGATCCCCCGGGCCTTGCAGAACGGGCGCGTCGCCGACCCGGTGCGGCGCGACCCCATCACGACCGCGTTCCGCTCGCTGATCCAAGAGACGCAGGGCTCCCAGGCGGTGATGCCGGCGCTCTCGATCGTCGGCGACGGCCTCCTCCAGCTCACCAAAATCACGGAGTAAGCGCGGTTCGGCACCCGTCGGGGGGCGCAGAAAGGCCGGTCCCGCCAACGGAACCGGCCAGTCGACGAGCCTCGGTATGGACTTCAGGCGGAGACCACTGCGGAGAGAACGTCGTGAAGCTCCTTGGCTTCGGCGTCGTTGACCGAAACCACCAGACGTCCCCCACCTTCGAGCGGTACTCGAACGATGATCAGACGCCCCTCCTTCACAGCCTCCATCGGTCCGTCGCCGGTCCTGGGCTTCATGGCTGCCATAGCGGCGCCCCTTTCCTCGCGAAATCTAGCTCGGGCTAGTTTATCGTGACTCCCGGCACAATTCGGGCGACCGGTATATCAGGGCACCTGCCAGAACGTCTTTCCCAGCCCGTACATGTTCCAGATCCACCACCACTGCCCGCCGAGGCAGAGTGTGAGCGCCGTGAAACGCCAGAGCAGCGAGCGCGGCGCCGCGACGGCGCCCCACAGCGGCGAAAGCGGAAAGAGCAGCCGGAAGATGCTCGACTGAGGAAAGAACACGGCGGCCAGGTAGACGAGGTAGCTCGCGGCCCAGAGTCGCGTCTCGACGCCCAGGCGTCGCACGTGGGGTTCGAACAGCACGGCGGCGGCGGCGAGCAGCACCGCGATACCCGCTGCGACGCCCCACCCCGGGCGAGCGCCCCACATTCGGAGCCAGAACTCCGCCCCTGCGAACCAGCCGTGGAACGGCACGAAAAAACCCGGGTCGGCAATCCAGTTGCGTCTCCACGCCAGCTCCGTGGCGAGATACCCGCTCCGATCGCCCGTCACCACGCCGACGATGACCTGCCAGGCGAAGCCCGTCACGACCGAGAGCGCTCCGAGCGCGAGGATGTGGACCACCTCGAAGCGGTGGAGCGCTTCCCGTCGCCGCGTAGCCCACCGCCACACCCCGAAGACGCCGAGGAACAGCGCAAACGCGAGAACCCCGGGGCGGGTGAAGGCCATCAGGGGGATCAGGGCGTACAGCCATCCATACCTCCGGAGTTGCACACACCACAGCGCCAGCAGCAGCCACAGCAGGAAGAGCGACTCGGCGTAGCCGACCTGGAACAGCGCGGCGAGCGGGGCTGCGGCGAACAGCACAACCGACCACAGCGCCGTCGTATCGCCGAGGCGCTCGCGCACCAGACGGAACAGCACGAGACAGCATCCGAACCCCGCGACCAGCGCCACCAAGAACGCTCCCGCACCCCAGTAGCCGAACGGGACCCCGGCCATGTGCGCCAGGTAGGCATAGATCGGCATGAACGCCCAGGCGTTCTCGGCCACAGCGCCGGATTCGGTCAGCGGCAGACTCGCCGGGTAACCGCTGAACGCGATCAGCCAGTACCACTGCGCATCCCAGCCCACGACGAACGGTCCCAGACCGGGGCGGCGACCGAAACGCGAGTCGGCATCCGACATCGCGGACGCGAGAAGCAGGAAAGCGGTCGTCACGACCCGTGCAGAGAGGTAGATCAGGGCGATCTTCAGGGACGCACCAGGCCGCCACCGATGCGCTCCGGCGACCAGATCCTCCGAGGAAGACCCGGATGCGTCGGGTCTGCTCACGCGGTCAGCCAGGATCGCAGGACGCGCGCCACCGCGTCGATCTGCGCGACCGACACACGCTCCTGGTCGTGGTGGGCAAGGTGCGGATCGCCGGGGCCGTAATTGACCGCCGGCACACCGAGCGCCGAGAACCGTGCGACATCCGTCCACCCGTACTTCGGGCGCGGTTCTGCCCCCACAGCGGCGACGAATTCGCGCGCCAGCGGGGCGTGCAGACCTGGACGGGCACCCGGCGCCAGATCGACGATCTCGAGCTCGAAGCCGGCGAATACGTCGCGGACATGCTGCTCGGCCTCTTCCGGCGTCCGGCTGGGCGCGAACCGGAAGTTGATCTCGATCTCGCAGAGGTCGGGGACCACGTTCCCCGCGACACCGGCCGAGATGCGCACCGCATTCAGTCCTTCGCGGTACTCCAGCCCTTCCACCTCGATCGTGTGCGCTCGGTAGTGCGCGAGCCGTTCCAGGACGGGTGCCGCCTTGTGGATGGCGTTCTCGCCCACCCAGGAGCGGGCCGAGTGCGCCCGCATGCCGGAAGTGCGGACGAGGGCTCGCAGTGTCCCGTTGCAGCCGCCCTCGACCTCACCCCCCGACGGCTCACCGAGAATGGCGAAGTCCGCGTCGAAGAGATCCGGCCGTCTCTCTGCCAGCCGTTTGAGCCCGTTCAGGCTCGAGTCGACCTCTTCGTGGTCGTACCACATCCAGGTGATGTCCGCCCGCGGCGCGACGAGTTCGGCGGCGAGCACCAGTTGCACGGCCACCCCCGCCTTCATGTCCACCGTCCCACGGCCCCAGAGCCAGGACTCGCCGTCCACCTCGACATCACGGGTCGGCACGTTGCCGTTGATCGGTACCGTGTCGATGTGCCCGGCGATCACGACGCGGTGGGGCCGACCGAGTTGGGTGCGGGCGACGACTGTGTCGCCGTCGCGAGAGACGTCCAGATGCGGCAGCGCCGAGACGGCGGCGTGCAGGGCGTCGGCGAGCACGGTCTCGTCCCCCGACACGCTCGGGATATCGCACAGCACCCGGGTCAGCTCAACGGGCGACAGGGACAGGTCGAGCTGCAGCATTCCCCGAGTGTACCGGCGCGCCGTCGGCACACTCGGGCTCGATGGTTTCGCTAGCGTGGAGCCATGAGCAACGAACGGTGGGCGTGGGGCGAGGGTTTGGCGACGATCTCGGCGGACGGGACGGTGCTCGACACCTGGTATCCGCGTCCGACGCTGGGTCGCATCCCGCTCGGCCGTGACGCGGCGATGGCGGAGGACGACGTCGATCGTCTCGCGGCACCCGATGACCGGCGTGGGGTCACCGTCGAGGCCGTGACGGTCGAGATCGACCTGGACGCCGCACCGGCGTCGACCTCGGACGCCTACCTGCGGCTGCACGTGCTCTCGCACCTCCTGGCGCCTCCCAATTCCGTCAACCTCGACGGAATCTTCGGGCACCTGCCCGTCGTGGCCTGGACCAACGCGGGCCCGATGCATCCGGACGATGCCACCCGCCTGCGACCCCTGTTGCTGCGGGACGGCATCCAGATCGGCTCGCTCGACAAGTTCCCGCGCCTGAGCGACTACGTCACACCGGTCGCGGTGCGGATAGCGGATGCCTCGCGCGTGCGCCTCGGCGCGTACCTCTCCCCCGGCACCACGGTCATGCACGAAGGGTTCGTGAACTTCAACGCCGGCACGCTCGGGGCCTCCATGATCGAGGGGCGTGTGTCACAGGGCGTCGTGATCGGCGACGGCAGCGACATCGGCGGCGGCGCCTCGATCATGGGCACTCTTTCGGGTGGCGGCACGCAGCGCATCTCGATCGGCGCCCGCACGCTGCTCGGAGCGAACGCAGGCGTGGGCATCTCGCTCGGCGACGACTGTGTCGTCGAGGCGGGGCTCTACGTCACCGCCGGAACGAAGGTCGCACTCCTCGATGCGGCACCGGCCGCCGATGGCACGGTTCCGGTGGTCAAGGCCGTCGAGTTGTCGGGCAGCCACGGGATCCTCTTCCGCCGCAATTCGCTCACCGGCTCGGTCGAGGCTGTGCGCCGCACCGGCGCCGGAGTGACCCTCAACGAGGCCCTGCACGCCTGACCGGCCGCACGCGTAGGGTGGCGCGATGAGCAAACGGATGCCCAAGGCGCTGTACAAGGCCGAGTTGAAGGCCCTGCAGGCACGACTGGTCGACATGCAGGCGTGGGTGCAGGCGACCGGCGCGCGCATCGTCGTCATCTTCGAGGGGCGCGACGCCGCGGGTAAGGGCTCGACGATCAAGCGCGTCTCGGAGTACCTCAACCCCCGCGTCACCCGCATCGTGGCGCTTCCCACGCCTACTGAGCGCGACAAGACGACCTGGTACTTCCAGCGCTACGTCGCGCACCTGCCCGCCGCGGGCGAGATCGTCCTGATGGACCGGTCCTGGTACAACCGCGCGGGCGTCGAGCACGTCATGGGCTACTGCACCAGCGCCGAGTACCACCGGTTCCTGCACCAGGCACCGATCTTCGAGCGGATGCTGGTGGAAGACGGGATCATCCTGCTCAAGTACTGGTTCTCGGTGTCGGACATCGAGCAGGAACGCCGGTTCCACGACCGCGCCAACGACCCGATGCGCCGCTGGAAGCTGAGCCCCAACGACGTCTCGTCCATCACGAAGTGGGAAGACTACTCACGCGCGAAGGACACGATGTTCGTGCACACGGACATCCCCGAGTCGCCGTGGTTCGAAGTCGACAACGAAGACAAGCGCCGCGGACGGGTGAACATGATCGCACACCTGCTGTCGCGCATCCCGTCCGAGCCGGTCTCGCGCGAGAACATCGTGATCCCCGAGCGCCCAGCCTCAGGAGGCTACGAGCGCCCGCCGAAGGACGAGTCGAACGAGATACCCGACTACGCCGCGACCGTCGCCGCCCGAGCTGGCGACACGGCGTAAACGCGGCAGCCGGGACGGCTCAGACGCCGGGGTAATGACGCTCGGGCGCACCCGTGTACAGCTGCTGGGG
>DMUE01000087.1 GCA_003476465.1 Microbacterium sp.
CGCGCCAGCCCGCCGATGGCCGCGGAGATGTCGCCGATGCGATTGCCGACAGTCGCGGTCGCGATAGCCGCATCGAGCGCGCGCTCGGCGGTGTCGATGACCCGGAGGTCCTCCTCACGCGGTGTGCCCACGACGAACGAAACAGCGGAGTCGGCCACCCACCCGTCCACGGACGCGGCGAAGTCGAGCGAAACGAGATCGCCGTCGCGCAGAGCGTAGTCGTGAGGGAGCCCGTGGAGGACGGCGTCGTTGATCGAGGTGCAGATGACCTTGCCGAACGGGCTCGCCCCGAAAGACGGGTGATAGTCGATGTAGCACGACTCGGCGCCGGCTTGCCGAATGAGATCGTGGGCCCGGCGATCGATCTCCAGCAGGTTGGTACCGACGCTGATCTCCTCGCGCAGCGTCACGAGCGTCTGGGCCACGAATCGCCCCGCAGCGCGCATGGCGTCGATCTCGGCGGGCGTGCGCAGTTCGATCATCGTTTTCCTTTCCTGCCTGCCTCCATTCTGACTGACTCGCGGGCGGGCTCCTCCCGCAGCCCCTGAGAGGTTGCTCAGCGACCGTCCCCCGCCACCCCGCCGCAGCGCCTCGGGGCGTAGCATCGAACATATGTGGCTGCGGCGTGCGTTCTTCCACTGGTTGATCCCAGCCGCGTTCCTGCTGCCCATCTGGCTTCTGATCGGATGGATTGTCTTCCAGGGCGGCGCCGGCGCCTTCCTCTGGGTCTTATTCATCGCTGCTCCCTCGGTCTTCTTTGGTCAACTGGTGCTGACGCTGCTCGTGCGGGCACGGCCGACGGTCCGCGCCGGGCGCGCCGTCTCCTGGTGGGATCTCGCGGGTTTCGCCACCTGGCATGCGCTCACGATCGCTGTGGGTTTCTTCGGACCGTGGTTCCCGCTCCTCCTGCTCGGCGCGATCGTCGTGGCGCTGGTGATGTTCTGGAGTAGTCTCCGCCAGCTCTGGAGCGAGGCGAGGTCTGGCACCGGGCGCATCGTGCTCCGCTACTCCGAGACCGAACCTCTGTTCGCGGACGGTGACGGCGTGCGCGCGCAACGCGAATCCCGAAATCGTGGCGGCGACACGATCGTCCTGTCCGAGATGTCCCGCACCGACGAGGGTCGCCTCCCGCACTGACGCCGGCCGGTTTGGCCGCCTTCGGCATCCGTGGCAGAATAGGCGTTCGTGCCGTGACAGACTCTGCCACCGGGGAGTTCGAGGATCATACGGATCCCGCATCGCACGACCACCATCCTTTTCCTACCTTCACCCGCGTCCGACCCGTGGCGGTCGCAGAGAGACAGATCATGCAGATCCTCGACGCCGTCGATGCCGCATCGCTGCGCACAGACATCCCCGAGTTCGGTCCCGGCGACACCGTCAAGGTGCACGTCAACATCACCGAAGGCACGCGCTCCCGTATCCAGGTGTTCCAGGGCTTCGTGCTCGGCCGCTCGGGCGACGGCGTGCGCGAGACCTTCACGGTTCGCAAGATCAGCTTCCAGGTCGGCGTGGAGCGTACGTTCCCCGTGCACAGCCCGGTCATCGACCACATCGAGGTCGTCACGCGCGGTGACGTGCGCCGCGCCAAGCTGTACTACATGCGCAACCTTCGCGGTAAGAAGGCGAAGATCAAGGAGAAGCGCGACAACTGAATTGACTCTTCCCAGAAGGACCCCGCGGCTGACCGCCGCGGGGTCCTTCTGGTTTTCGATGGCCGGATGCGTCCACGCACGTGTGCGTGGCCGGCAGCCGGACGCGTGCGGATGTGCGACGCTTGAAGCACGGCGCACGTCACTCGCGAGCCGTGAAGGACGAGACCGTGAGCAGCCCCGCAACAGACACCCCTGAACCCGCGCCGCTGGTGCGTGCGCACAGCCGGAGCGGCAGCCGACGTCGTGGCGCGCTCGCGCTCCTGCGCGACATCGTCGTCATCGTGCTCGTCGCGGTGCTCGTGTCGTTCCTGGTCAAGACCTTTCTGGTGCGATCGTTCTACATCCCCTCGGGGTCGATGGAGAACACCCTGATAGTCGATGACCGCATCCTGGTCGATGAGGTCACGCCGCGTTTCGGTGGGTACGACCGCGGCGACGTGGTCGTGTTCCGTGATCCGGGCGGATGGCTACCGCCTTCGGCGCAGCCCGATCGTGTGCCTGTCATCGAGGCGTGGGAGTGGGTGCTCTCGCTCGTCGGACTCGCGGCTCCCGACAGCGAGGATCACCTGATCAAGCGTGTCATCGGGATTCCCGGCGACCACGTCGAGTGTTGCAATGCCCTCGGTCAGATCACGGTGAACGGCGTGCCCGTCGACGAATCCGCGTACCTTCTGCTTCCTCCGGGCGAGACCGCAGCATCGACAGACGCGTTCGATGTCGTCGTGCCCGATAACAGCCTGTGGGTGCTGGGAGACAACCGGTACCGCTCGAAGGACTCGCGGTACAACCAAGAGCAGCCGGGGCGCGGATTCGTGCCTGTCGACAACGTCGTGGGCCGTGCGTTCCTCGTGACGTTCCCCTTCTCGCGGTTCGGCCCCATCGACTTTCACCACGGCGTCTTCGCCGGCGTCCCCGACGCCGGGGAGGGAGGTGGACGATGACGATCATCGAGCCGCGCTTGACCCTCGAGCGGCGACTGCTGCGCGAACATCCGCTCGTGATCGCGTGCGACGAGGTGGGCCGGGGGGCTCTGGCCGGTCCCGTCGCGGTGGGCGCTACTGCCCTCGACGCGACTCGGGCGCGCAGGCCCATGCCGCAGGGGCTGCGGGATTCCAAGCTCGTGCCCGAGATGCGCCGAGCGGATGTCGCGGCGCGGGCGGCCGGCTGGGTGAGCGCGAGCGGGGTCGGCTGGGCGTCGGCCGCGGAGATCGATGCGGTCGGCATCATCCGCGCGCTCGGGCTCGCCGCCATCCGGGCGATCACCGAACTGCGGGCGCACGGCATAGCGGTCGAGGAGGGGATCGTCATCCTCGACGGCAATTACGACTACATCACGGCGGCTGGAGCGACTGACCTCACGGTACGGCCCGTGATCAAGGCCGATCGCGACTGTGCCAGTGCGGCCGCGGCATCCGTCATAGCGAAGGTCGCGCGGGACGCCGTGATGACGCGCCTGCACGGCGACGTGCCGGCCTATCAGTGGGCGCGCAACAAGGGCTANNTGGCGCTCTTTCGCGAATACCGCGACGTCGTTTCGCAGTTCCAGTACGTGATCGAGACCGAGCGGCGTTTCTACCTCGCCAACGAGGTCAACGTCGTTCGCCGCGACACCGAGCACGACTTCTACTTCGAGATCACGATGAACGACGTGTGGGTGTGGGACATCTACCGCGCCGACAGATTCGTCAAGTCGGTGCGCGTCCTGACGTTCAAGGACGTCAACGTCGAGGAGCTCTCGCGGCGCGACTTCGAGTTGCCGCAGGAACTCTCGCTCGACGGCGAGTAGCACTCCCTCCTCCCCAGGAGACCCGTTCGCAGACTCGTCCCCGGATCGGCACCCTCGTCGATCCTCGCGGCCACAGAATTGCGAGGGTTGACCCGCATCGACCTCCGGTCGAGCGGGAGGGCCGGGATGGCGGGCAAGGACGAACGCGGGCGAGCGGGCGAGCAGCGTGCCGCCGAATATCTCGAGGCACGTGGCTACACGGTGCTCGATCGCAATTGGCGATGCGCACAGGGTGAGCTCGACATCGTCGCGTGTCAGGGCGATGACCTGGTATTTCTCGAGGTCAAGACGCGCCGCGGCACGGGCTACGGCCATCCGTTCGAGGCGATCACCCCGGAGAAGTTCGCGCGGCTGCACCGTCTCGCGATCGCGTGGATCATTGCGCACCCGGGGTCGGGCTCGGGGCGCACGCCCCGGATCGACGCGATCGGCATCGTCGGCGAAGACCCGGCGACCGGCGCGCTCGAACACCTCGAGGCACTGCGATGACGATCGCACGCACGTGGGGCGTGGCGCTGAACGGGGTCAACGGGTCGCTCGTCGAGGTCGAAGCCGATCTCTCGAGCCAGCTGCCCGAGTTCCGTCTCATCGGTCTACCCGACAAGGCGCTGGGCGAGGCGCAGTTGCGGGTGCGAAACGCGACGGCGAACTGCGGGATGCCCCTGCCCGCGCGCCGGCTGACCGTCAACCTGTCGCCTGCCAGCCTGCCCAAGCACGGCTCGGGGTTCGACGTGGCCATCGCCGTTGCGGCCCTCGCCACGGCGGGAGGTTTCGATGTCGCGTCGCTCGCGAGTACCGTCCACGTGGGGGAACTGGGGCTCGACGGGCGTTTGCGGCCGGTGCCAGGGGTCCTGCCCGCCGTGCTTGCCGCGGCGCGCGCCGGTATCCGTCGTGTCGTCGTGCCGTACGCGAACGCGGATGAGGCGCGCTTGATCGAGGGGGTGAGCGTGCTCGGCGCGATCTCGCTCGCCGACGTCGTGCGAGCGCACGGCATGGACGTGCCCGAGCTCGATCTGGCCCCCGTACCTCGAACCGCATCCGTCGTCGTGGCCCGGCCCTCGCCCGAGCTCGCCGACGTGGTAGGCCAGCGCGAGGCTGTGGAGGCGCTCGTCGCGGCGGCGGCGGGCGGGCACCATCTCCTGATGTCCGGTCCGCCCGGTGCCGGCAAGACGATGCTCGCCGAGCGACTGCCCGGAATACTGCCGCCGCTCGACGATGCCGAGGCCCTGCAGGCCGCGGCTCTCCGCTCCCTCTCGGGAGAGGCCGTCGATGTCCTCAGTCGCACGCCGCCGCTCGAAGCGCCGCACCACAGCGCGTCGGTGGCCGCCCTCGTCGGCGGCGGGAGTCGCATCGTGCGTCCGGGTGCGATTGCGCGGGCCTCGGGCGGGGTGCTGTTCCTCGACGAGGCGGGTGAGTTCCCGGCATCCGTTCTGGACGCGTTGCGCCTCCCGCTCGAGAAGGGCGAGATCACCATTCATCGCTCCGGGTTCTCGGCGACGTTCCCGGCTCGATTCCAACTCGTGCTCGCAACCAATCCCTGTCCCTGCGGCAGTCACGGCGTACCCGGAGGTTCCTGCACGTGCGCGCCTCAGGCGATCCGGCGATATGTCGGCCGGCTGTCGGGTCCGCTCGTGGACCGCGTCGACATCCGCTTCGGCCTCCTGCGCGTCTCGCGCGTTTCCGGGCCGGCGGAAGAAGAGACGGTGTCGACCTCGACCGCCCGGAAACGCGTCGCGGAGGCACGCGATCGGGCGCAGCGCCGTCTGGCGGCCACACCCTGGCGGCTGAACGCCCAGGTGTCGGGCGCGTGGTTGCGGCAGGGGCCGCTCGCGTTGCCGATCGAGGTGCGCCGGCCGCTCGATACCGCACTCCAGCGCGGCGGCCTGACCCTGCGCGGGTACGATCGAACGCTTCGCGTCGCCTGGACGCTGGCAGATCTCGGCGGGCGTGATCGACCGGTCGTCGAGGACATCGGTCGTGCGCTCGTGCTGCGCAAGGGCGTGCCGGCGTGAACGCGGACTGGCCTCACACGGTCGATCACCAGCGCGATCAACTTGACGGGATCATCCCGCCGCACGTATCCGACGAGCGTGTCGGCGAAGCCTGGGCACGAGCCGTCTGGAGCCTGATCACCGAACCGGGCGACGGCGTCGCCGGTCAACTGGTGGCGGCGATGGGAGCCGACGGTGCGCTCCGCGAGCTCGGCACGCACGCGCACGGCCGGGCGACACCGCGCTCGGACGCGTTCACGCAGGCGCTCGGGCGGTGGCTTCCGCGGCTGAGCCCCATCGCCGTCGACGGGATGTTCCGCACAGCCCGGCTGTCCCGGCTCCGGCTCATCACGCCGAGCGATGACGAGTGGCCTGCGGGCGTCTCGGACCTGGGGGTTCACGCGCCGCTCGTGCTGTGGGTGCGCGGACCCGGGAGCGCGCTGCGAACCGATGGTCTTCGCGTCGCGCTCGTCGGAGCGCGGGCATCCAGCTCCTACGGCGAACTGGTCGCCGCGGATCTCGCCGGCGATCTCGTCGCCCGGGGTGCGTGCGTCGTCTCCGGGGCTGCATACGGAATAGACGGGGTGGCTCACCGAGCCGCGCTGGGGTGCGGAGGCGAAACGATCGCCGTGCTCGCCGGTGGCGTGGATCGGCCCTACCCCTCGCGTCACTCCGATTTGATCGCACGGATCGCCGACGCGGGAGCAGTCATCAGCGAGGTCGCCCCAGGATCGGCGCCCACCAAGTCCCGGTTCTTGCAGCGCAACCGGGTGATCGCCGCGATGTCGCACGCCACCGTGGTCGTCGAGGCGGGCTGGCGAAGCGGATCGCTCAACACGGCCGGTCATGCCGCGGCGCTCGGGCGCCCCCTGGGCGCCGTACCCGGCCAGGTGACGTCGACCACCTCCGCGGGCTGTCATCGGCTCCTGCGTGAGTTCGATGCCACCTGCATCACCTCCTCCGCGGACATCCTCGAGCTGGTCGGCTGGGACACCGGCGGGTCGGCCTCCTCTGCTGCGGAGACCGGGGAGGCGCCGGTGCTTGATGCGCTCGATGGACGGGTGGGGCGCCCCACGGAGGAGGTCGCGCGCCGAGCGGGCATCCCGGTGCCNNGCGACGACCCGGGCGTACCGGGCCGACGTGCGGGATCTTGCCGAGGTCGCGGTTTCGACCGGTGCACCGACACCCGCCGATGCGGATCTCGAGCTGCTGCGCGAATGGCAGGGGCGGGCCAGCGAGCGTGGAGACGCCCGTGCGACTCTCGCGCGGAGGACGGCCGCCGTCCGGTCATTCTTCGGGTGGGCTCTCGAGGCGGGGGTCGTCGCGCACGACCCGAGTCTGCGGCTCGTCGCGCCGAAGCGCGGACGGACACTTCCGACTGTCGCTACGGCTGAGACCGTCTCCGAGGTGCTCGAAACCCTCAAGACCCTCGCCTCCCCCGGCGATCCGCTTCTCCTCCGCGATCATGCGATGCTCGAGCTGCTGTACGGGGCCGGTGTGCGCGTGGCCGAGCTGTGCGGTTTGGACCGGAACGACATCGACCTCGAGCGCGGGACCGCGCGTGTGCTCGGCAAGGGCTCGAAGGAACGTGTCGTACCGTTCGGGGCGCCGGCAGGGCGTGCCATCGAGGCTTATGTGGATGGAGGGCGACCGGAGCTGCTGAGGGTCTCGAACGCCCCCGGCGGGGTCGACGCGCTCTTCCTCGGGGCGCGGGGGAGCAGGATTTCGCCGCGGGCGGTGTACGCCGTCGTCTCGCACCGTCTGGCACCGGCGCTCGGCGTCGACCACGTCGGCCCGCACGCGCTCCGCCACTCGGCCGCGACGCACCTGCTCGACGGCGGCGCCGACCTGCGCACAGTGCAAGAGATCCTCGGGCACGCGAGCCTCGGCACGACGCAGATCTACACACATGTCTCGAGCGAACGTCTGCGCGCCGCCTATCGGCTTGCTCACCCACGCGCATAGGGATCGCGCTCACTCGATGCCCGAGCGGTGTTCGAG
>DMUE01000232.1:0-4777 GCA_003476465.1 Microbacterium sp.
GTCGACATCGGGCCCCTCGCGGGGGTCCACGGCGGAACGGTGGTGCACTCCGGTCCCTACGCGGCGCTGCTCTCGGACGACAATTCGCTGACGGGCGACTACCTGGCCGGCCGGCGGGAGATCCCGATGCCGGCAAAGCGACGCAGGATCGACAAGCGCCGCCAGATCACGGTGGTCGGGGCGCGGGAGAACAACCTGCGGAACGTGACGGTGGACTTCCCGCTGCGCGTGCTGACGGCCGTGACGGGCGTGAGCGGTTCGGGCAAGTCGTCCCTGGTGAACGACATCCTGTACCAAGTCCTGGCCTCGCGTCTGAACGGGGCTCGAACCGTGCCCGGCAAGCACACGCGGGTCACCGGCCTGGACGACCTCGACAAGGTCGTGCATGTCGATCAGAACCCGATCGGCCGCACCCCGCGATCGAACCCCGCTACGTACACCGGTGTTTTCGATCGCGTTCGCACGCTGTTCAGCGAGACTCCCGAGGCGAAGGTGCGGGGATATCAGCCCGGACGGTTCAGCTTCAACGTCAAGGGCGGACGCTGCGACGCCTGCTCGGGCGACGGCACGATCAAGATCGAGATGAACTTCCTGCCGGACGTCTACGTCGACTGCGAGGTGTGCCACGGTAAGCGGTACAACCGCGACACCCTCGCCGTGCACTACAAGGGCAAGAACATCGCCGAAGTACTGGAGATGCCGATCGAGGAAGCGGCGGAGTTCTTCGAGCCGATCCAGGCGATCCACCGATACCTCAAAACGCTGGTCGACGTCGGTCTCGGTTACGTGCGCCTGGGACAGTCGGCGACCACGCTGAGCGGGGGCGAGGCGCAGCGTGTCAAGCTCGCGACCGAGCTTCAGCGCCGCAGCAACGGGCGCAGCATCTACGTCCTCGACGAGCCGACCACCGGCCTGCACTTCGAAGACGTCCGCCGGCTCCTGGAAGTACTCGGGGGACTCGTCGACAAGGGCAACACGGTGATCGTCATCGAGCACAACCTAGATGTCATCAAGTCGGCCGACTGGGTCATCGACCTCGGACCCGAGGGCGGCTCCGGGGGTGGACAGGTCGTCGCGACGGGTACGCCCGAGCAGGTCGCGCGGAACGAGGCGAGCTTCACGGGAACCTTCCTGGCGGAGGTGCTCGGGCAGCGCGAACAGCGCAAGGCGGGATAGCGATGGCCGTCGCGTCGTCCCGCCCGCAACTGCCGTACCGGCCGAAGGCCGGGGAGATCCCGACGAACCCAGGCGTATACCGCTTTCGGGATGCCTCGGGTCGCGTCCTGTACGTGGGTAAGGCCAAGAACCTGCGCTCCCGCCTCAGCAACTACTTCGCACCTCTGCACACCCTCCATGAGCGCACTCGTCGGATGGTGACGACCGCCTCCGGCGTCGACTGGACGGTGGTCGGTAGCGACGTCGAGGCCCTGCAGCTCGAGTACATGTGGATCAAGGAATTCGATCCGCCCTTCAACGTCCGCTATCGGGACGACAAGTCGTATCCGTTCTTGGCGATCACGCTCGCCGATGAGTCGCCGCGGGTGATCGTCACCCGGAACCGGCGCATCAAGGGCGCGAAGTACTTCGGACCGTATCCGAAGATCTGGGCCGTGCACGACACGATCGACCTGATGATCAAGGTCTTTCCGATCCGCACCTGCAGCGACGCCAGCTACCGCAAGGCGATGCAGACTGGGCGGCCGTGCTTTCCGGGGCAGATCGGCAAATGCGGCGGGCCCTGCTCGATGACGGTCACTGTGGAGCAGCACCGGGCAATCGTCGATGACTTCGTCGCCTTCATGTCCGGGGGCGATCAGCGATTCCGGACGCAGCTTTCAGCGCGGATGCGCGAGGCATCCGCCGCGCTGGATTACGAGGCGGCCGCGATGTATCGCGACAAGTTGGCTGCGGTCGATGCGGTGCTGTCCCGGAGTGCTCTCGTTCTCGGCGAGGACGTCGATGCAGACCTGTTCGGTGTCGCCGAAGACGAGCTAGCCGCGACGGTACAGCACTTCGTCATCCGCGGAGGCCGCATTCGGGGAGTCCGTGCATCGACGATCGAGAAGGAACTCGACATCGAGGGCGGTGATCTCATCGACCAGGTGTTGCAGCGGGCGTACGGTGAGGCGCCGGCGGCCGACATCCCGCGACGTGTCTTCGTTCCCGAGCTGCCCGCCGACGCCTCGGAGCTGGAGGAGTGGTTGCGCGAGAAGCGGGGCCGAGCCGTCACGATCCAGACGGCGCAGCGCGGACCGAAGGCCGACCTGCAACGGACGGCCAACCTCAACGCCCAGCAGGCGCTCATGCTGCACAAGACGCGCCGGACAACCGACTACATCGCGCGGTCACAAGCGCTGACAGATGTTCAGGAAGCCCTCGGCATGGCGGGCGCGCCGCTGCGAATCGAATGCTTCGACGTATCGCACCTCAGCGGCTCGAACGTCGTCGCATCCATGGTCGTCTTCGAAGACGGGCTGCCCCGCAAGGACCAGTACCGGTCGTTCTCGATCGCCGCGACGACGGACGACACCGACTCGATCTATCAAGTGCTCACCCGGCGCCTGGCGTACCTGGATCGGCCGGATGAGCCCGAGGTCGAGGGCACCCCGCGCAAGCGTCCGCGCTTCGCGTATCCGCCCCAACTGCTCGTGGTCGACGGTGGTCGGCCGCAGGTCGAGGCGGCGGCGCGCGCTCTTGCCGACAGCGGGCATGATGAGATCGCCCTGTGCGGAATCGCGAAGCGCCTCGAAGAGGTCTGGCTCCCGGCAGAGGAGTACCCGGTCATCCTGCCGCGCACCAGCGAAGCCCTCTATCTGCTGCAGCGTCTGCGGGACGAAGCGCATCGGTTCGCGATCAGTCACCAGCGTTCGCGTCGGAGACGGGACATCCAGAGCGTTCTGGCGGAGATTCCGGGCCTGGGCGCCGCGCGTATCCGGGTTCTGCTTCGCCACTTCGGGTCGGTCGCGGCGCTCCGGCGCGCGAGCGCAGACGAGATCACCGAGATCAAGGGCATCGGGCCGAAACTGGCTGCGACGATCCAGTCACGCCTGGAGGCGTCCTCCGCGACGGAGGCCGCCGATCCCGATGGTGTCACGGACCGAACGGATGCCTCGGGCTCCTCCGCCCCCTCGGCGCCGATCCCGGCGGGCGCACCGCCCGTCGCCGAGTCAGTAGGCTAGAAGAAGGGACGAATCGGGGCGGAGCGATGGCGGATACGGGCGACAACGCCGGCGAGGTCCTGGTGGTGACGGGCATGTCCGGTGCCGGAAGGTCGACGGTCGCGAATGCGCTGGAAGACCTCGATTGGTACGTCGTCGACAATCTGCCGCCACAGATGTTGCGGCCCTTGCTCGACATCACCGGTCTCGCACCAGGCGCCCTGCCTCGGGTCGCGGCCGTGGTGGACGTGCGCGGGCGGGATCTCTTCGAGGGATTGCCTGACGTGATGGAGGTCCTCCGCCAGGGGCGCATGGTGCGCCTGGTGTTCTTGGACGCCTCGGACGATGTCCTGGTCCGCCGCTTCGAGGCCGTGCGGCGTCCGCACCCGCTGCAGGACGAGGGCACGATCCTCGATGGCATCCGACGGGAACGCGAACGGCTCGCGCCGATCCGCGAGAGTGCAGACCTGATCATCGACACAAGCGCCTACAACATCCATCAGCTCGCAACGACGGTCTCCGAGTTGTTCCTCGAAGAGGAGTCGGCGCGACATGTCGTGACGGTCTTGAGCTTCGGATTCAAGTACGGGCTTCCTCCGGATGCCGACCTCGTCGCCGACATGCGGTTTCTGCCCAACCCCTTCTGGAACGAAGACCTGCGGCACCTGACCGGGCAGGATGAGCGGGTGCGGGACTTCGTCCTCAGACAAGAGGGTGCATCGCAGTTCATCGACGACTATGCGCGGGCACTCGCGCCCGTTCTCGCGGGATATCAGCGCGAGAACAAGCGCCATTCGACAGTGGCGGTCGGCTGCACCGGCGGCAAACACCGGTCGGTGGCGATGGCCGAGCAGGTCGCCGCTCGCCTCGCGGAGATGCCCGGAGTCGCCGTCCGTGTGAAGCATCGGGATCTGGGTCGTGAGTAGGCTGGGCAGGTTCACGTCCGACCCGACCCGAGGAGCGCAGGTGCCACTCACCGCCGACGTCAAGGCCGAATTGGTCGCTATTCGCGAGCCACGCCCGTCTGCACGCCTGGCAGAAGTGACCTCACTGCTTCGCTTCTCGGGTGGCCTGCACTCGATCGCCAACCGCATCGCGATCGAGGCCGAACTCGACTCCGAGGCGTTGGCCCGGCGTACCGCCCGCGACCTGATGGAGCTCTACGGTGTGCGTCCCGAACTGGGGCATGTCCAGGCATCGTCGTCGCGCCAGGAGGGGCACTTCGTGGTCCGGGTGATCGAGGGGGGAGAGACGCTTGCGCGCCAGACCGGCTTGCTCGATCAGCGCCGGCGGCCGGTGCGGGGGCTGCCGAACAAGGTGACCACGGGCTCACGTGAAGACCTTGCGGCGACCTGGCGGGGCGCATTCCTCGCGGCGGGGACGCTTACGGATCCGGGACGCTCCGCCGCGCTCGAGGTCACGTGCCCGTCCTCGGAGGCGGCGATGGCGCTCGTGGGTGCCGCCCATCGGCTGGGGGTGGCCGGCAAGGCGCGCGAGATACGTGGCGTGCACCGGGTGGTCGTCCGGGAAGGAGAGGCCATCCGCGCCATCTTGCAGACCATGGGTGCGAATCGTGCTGCAATCGAGTGGGAGCAGTTGCGCCAGCGCCGCGAGGTGCG
>DMUE01000232.1:4817-7973 GCA_003476465.1 Microbacterium sp.
CACCATGCCGATCCCCCTCTCACGAAGGACGCGGTCGCGGGCCGGATCCGCCGCCTCCTTGCGATGGCAGACAAGCGCGCCGAAGACGAGGGAATCCCCGGAACCGAGGCTGGGATACCCGTCGACGTCGACGCGTGAGAGCCGGTTTTCGGGTCACCGGAGGATGCTCGATCCCGCAGCACCCCCCTAGCCTTGTTGCTGCCCGTCGATAGGATGGGTCTGTCATCCGCGTCACGCGAAGCGTGGCACCGACAGGAGGAAATAAGACTATGGCGACCTACACCCTGCCCGAACTTCCCTATGACTACGCCGCGCTCGAGCCGCACATCAGCGCCTCGATCATGCAGCTGCACCATGACAAGCACCACCAGGCCTATGTGACCGGCGCGAACACGGCGCTCGAGCAACTCGCCGAGGCTCGGGACAAGGGCGACTTCGCATACGTGAACAAGCTCGAGAAGGACCTCGCGTTCAACCTCGGTGGGCACACGAACCATTCCATCTTCTGGACCAACCTCTCCCCGAACGGTGGTGACAAGCCCACGGGCGAGCTCGCGGGGGCGATCGATGACCATTTCGGTTCATTCGACAAGTTCACGGCCCATTTCACCGCAGCCGCTCTCGGCGTGCAGGGCTCCGGCTGGGCTGGTCTGTTCTGGGACTCGATCGGGCAGAACCTGATCATTCAGCAGTTCTTCGATCAGCAGTCGCAGTTCGCGGCGGGCAGCGTCCCGCTCCTGCTGCTGGATGTGTGGGAGCACGCGTACTACCTCGACTACAAGAACGTTCGCGCCGACTACGTCAAGGCGTTCTGGAACATCGCCAATTGGGCTGATGTTCAGACGCGTTTCCAGACCGCCCGCGAGAGGACTGCAGGTCTGCTGGTAATGTCGTGACGCTGGCGAGGACGCCGACGAGACCTCGCCGCGGCGTTGGCCCCGGCGTCCTCCCTCACCGAAATCGCGCGCGAGCTGCGCACCTATCGGCGCCGACCTGCGCCATGAGAATCGGGAGACACCGTGTCTGTCAAGATCGGCATCAACGGCTTCGGCCGCATCGGACGAAACTACCTTCGCGCGGCGCTCGCGCAGGGCGCTGACCTGGAAATCGTGGCGGTGAACGACCTCACCGACAACAAGAGCCTCGCGCACCTGCTGAAGTACGACTCCGTCGGCGGCCCGGTGGCGGACGACGTCTCGTACGATGCGGACTCGATCACCGTGGGGGGCAAGAAGATCCGTGTCTTCGAGGAGCGCGATCCCGCTAACCTGCCCTGGGGTGAGCTCGGCGTGGACATCGTCATCGAGTCGACCGGCCGCTTCACGAAGGCCGAAGACGCCAAGAAGCACATCGCCGGCGGCGCGAAGAAGGTCCTGATCTCGGCGCCCGCCACGGGCGACGACGCCACCATCGTGATGGGCGTCAACGAAGAGACCTACGATCCCGAGACCGACGTGATCATCTCGAACGCGTCGTGCACCACGAACTGCCTCGCGCCGCTCGCGAAGGTCTTCAACGACGCCTTCGGCATCGAGCGCGGCTTCATGATGACCGCGCACGCCTACACGGCCGACCAGAACCTGCAGGACGGTCCTCACGGCGACCTGCGCCGCGCGCGTGCCGCCGCGATCAACATCGTTCCCGCGTCGACCGGCGCGGCCAAGGCGATCGGCCTGGTGCTGCCCGAACTGCAGGGCAAGCTGAGCGGCTCCTCCTACCGCGTTCCCGTTCCCACCGGCTCGATCGTCGACCTGACGATCGTCACGACGACCGAGGGCCTGACCGTCGACCAGATCAACGCGGTCTACAAGACCGCGGCCGCCGAAGGTCGCCTCAACGGCATCCTCGAATACACGGAGGACCCGATCGTCTCGAGCGACATCCAGGGCAACCCGCACTCGTCGATCTTCGACGCAGAACTCACCAACGTCAGTGGCAACCTCGTCAAGGTCTCGAGTTGGTATGACAACGAGTGGGGCTACTCCAACCGCCTCGTCGATCTGACCGAGTACGTCGGCGAGCGTCTGTAAGTCCGCCGATGGCCCTGCGCACCCTCGATTCGCTGGGGTCGCTCGCCGGCACACGCGTCATCGTCCGCTGTGATCTGAACGTCCCTCTCCGGGACGGGCAGATCACGGATGATGGCCGTGTGCGCGCGTCGCTGCCGACCCTGAACGCCCTCATCCAGCGCGGCGCACGCGTCGTGGTCTGTTCGCACCTCGGTCGTCCCGACGGCGTCCCCGACGCGAAGTACAGTCTGGAGCCCGTCGCCCAGCGACTGTCGGAGCTGTTGGTCAAGCCAGTCGCGTTCGCGCGGGACACGGTGGGCGAGTCCGCGCGCGAAGCCGTTGCGGGCCTCGCAGACGGCGATGTCGCGGTTCTCGAGAACCTTCGCTTCGAGCCGGGCGAGACATCGAAGGATGCGGCGGAGCGCGGGGCCTTCGCGGAGCAGCTCGCGGCACTGGGCGACGCCCTCGTGTCGGACGGCTTCGGGGTCGTGCACCGCAAGCAGGCCAGCGTCTACGAGCTCGCTGAGCTCGTGCCATCCGCAGCGGGTCTGTTGATCGAGACCGAGCTGAATGTGCTCGACCGCCTCACCGAGAAGCCCGAACGCGCCTACACCGTGGTGCTCGGCGGGTCGAAGGTCAGCGACAAGCTGGGCGTCATCTCGCACCTGCTGCCGCGCGTCGACCGGATCCTGGTCGGGGGCGGCATGGTCTTCACCTTCCTCGCGGCGGAGGGGTTGAAGGTCGCGTCGAGCCTGCTCGAGACCGATCAGCTCGACACCGTGCGCGAGTACGTCCAGCGGGCGAAGGACACGAACGTCGAGCTCGTGCTGCCCACGGACATCATCGTCGCGTCGGAGTTCGGTGCGGACGCCGACCACGTTGTGACGGCAGCCGACGCGATGGAGGACACCCCCTTCGGTTCTTCCGGACTGGGCCTGGACATCGGCCCGGAGTCGGCCGCCCGGTTCGCCGAACTCATCCGCGCCAGCAAGACCGTCTTCTGGAACGGGCCGATGGGTGTGTTCGAGATTCCGGCCTTCGCCACCGGTACGAAGACGGTCGCGCAGGCACTGACCGGGGTCGACGGGCTGAGTGTCGTCGGTGGCGGGGATTCCGCAGCCGCCGTTCGTCAGCTCGGCTTCTCCGA
>DMUE01000232.1:8013-17264 GCA_003476465.1 Microbacterium sp.
CTGCGTGACGCGAAGCATGAATCCGGCTCGGTCGAGGTCGCGGTGTTCCCTCCCTTCACCGACCTGCGCAGCGTGCAGACGCTCATCTCGGCGGACAGGATCGCGTTCTCGCTCGGTGCACAGGACCTCTCGGTGCATGACTCCGGCGCGTACACGGGAGAGATCTCGGGACAGTTCCTGAAGAAGCTCGATTGCGGATATGTGCTCGTCGGACATTCGGAGCGTCGTCAGTACCACGCGGAGGACGACGCNNGCCGACGACCTCGAAACGCACGGTGCACGTGCAGTTCCGGTGGCCCAGCTGAAGGCCGCCCTTGCGGGGGTCGCTGCCGGAACGGAGATCGTCGTGGCCTACGAGCCCGTCTGGGCCATTGGATCGGGTCAGGCGGCGACGCCCGACCAGGCTCAGCAGGTGTGCGAGAAGCTGCGCGGGGTGATCGCCGAAACGCTCGGCGCTGCTGCGGCCGCGGAGACCCGCATCCTGTACGGCGGCTCGGTCGCAGCCGGCAACATCGCCGGAATCATGCGCGAGCCGGACATCGACGGCGCACTCGTGGGAGGCGCGAGCCTGAAGGTGGACGACTTCGCCGCGATCATCCGGTACCAGAAGCACGTGGGCGTCTAGGCTCACCGCTTATACTTGAGGACGTTGCGCCCACCCGACCGGCGCTCTGAAAGGCTTTACCGGTGCTGATTATCGAATTCGTGCTGCAGGTGATGCTCGGCATCACGAGCCTCCTGCTCACGCTGTTGATCCTGCTCCACAAGGGACGCGGCGGCGGGCTCTCCGACATGTTCGGGGGCGGCATGACCTCGTCGCTCGGGTCGTCGGGTCTGGCTGAACGCAACCTCAACCGTTTCACCATCGTCCTCGCGCTGACGTGGTTCGTCGCCATCGTCGCGCTGGGCCTCATCACGAAGTTCCAGGGGATCTGACATGGCCACGGGAGGGAACGCGATCCGCGGTACCCGCGTCGGCGCCGGTCCGATGGGGGAGCAGGACCACGGCTTCCACGCCGAACATATCGCCGTGTCCTATTGGGATGCGCTGGGCAATGAGACCATCCGTCACTTCGCTGCGAGCGTGCCCGAGGAAGAGATCCCCGACACGATCGACAGCCCGCACTCGGGTCTGCCGGCGGGCCGTGACCAGGCGAACCCGCCGGCCCTGGCGAAGGCCGAGCCGTACAAGACGCACCTCGCCTACGTCAAGGAACGTCGCACCGATCAAGAGGCCGAGTCGCTCCTCGACGACGCCCTGCGCACCCTCCGTGAACGGCGCGGCCAGGCCTGACGAGCGTCGCTGTTCCGTGCGCATGAAGCGCGCCCCGCTGAAAGCGATCAGTCCGGGTCGATGAGTTCGTCGGGGACCTCGGATGCCGCATCCCGGTCGACGAAGAACAGCGTCCGATGGCGTCCCTTTGCGCCGGCCGCCGGGACGCTCACGTAGTTCGCTCCCGCGAGGGCGAGCCCGAGGGCCGCGGCTTTCTCCGAACCGGTGAGGACGAGCCACACCCGTTGCGAGGCATTGATGACCGGGCGCGTCAATGTCACGCGGACAGGTGGTGGCTTCGGCGAATCGTGCACCGCGACGGCGGCACGGTCGGTGATGCCGATCTCCGGACGATCGGGAAAGAGCGACGCGATGTGCGCGTCGGGACCGACGCCCAGCAGGCAGATGTCGAAGCTCGGCCAGGGGTCGGGATCGGAGTCATCAGACGCCGGATAGCGGGCGAGTTCGGCGCAGTAGGCGGCGGCGGCGGCTTCGGCGGTCGCGGCATCGTCGGAGGCCGCGATCTCGTGAACGTTCTCCGCGGGCGCCGGGATGTGATCGAGCAGGGCTTGGCGGGCCTGCAGAGCGTTTCGTTCCGCATCCAGCGCGGGTACGTAGCGTTCGTCGCTCCACCAGAAGTGCACGCGCGACCAGTCGACCAGGCCCGACCCGGGGTTCGCGGCAGCGGCGGCCAGGACGCCGACGCCCGCGCTGCCACCTGTGAGCGCCACATGCACAACGGCCTTCTCCATGCTCAGCACCATGAGTTTTTCGACGAGGCGGCGGGCCACCACGGCCACGACGGTGTCGCGGTCGGCGCTCACGACGACGCGCCGTTCGGCGAAGCGGTCAGCCATGTGCGGCCCCGCTGACGGGGGGGTCCAGAAGCTCCCAGCCCTCGGTGATCACCCGGCCGTACAGCAGGTCGGGGTCGAGGCGCCGCAGTTCTTCCGCCAGGCATTCGCGCAGTGTGCGGCGGGGGAGGACGAGATCGTGCTGGGGCTGACCGATCTGGCTCAGGCGGGCGATCGTGGGGGAGGAGCGCTCGAGCAGGATGTCGCCGCTCGCGCGCTGCAACAGCACCGACTTGATGCCCTCCGCCCATTCACCGGGCGTCATGTACTCCCACGCCACCGGGATGTCGAGTTTCAGGCGTAACCAGGCGGCAAGGAGCGCCGTCGAGGGCGATGTGCTGGCCCCGCGCACCGTCGCACCCGTCACGGCCTCGAAAGGCGGCTGATCGAGCACCGCGGCGAGCTGCTCGCGCCAGTGCGTCAGCCGGGTCCACGCCAGGTCGGTGTCGCCCGGGGCGTGGTTCGAGCCGAGCATCGACAGGCGATCGCTCGCGCGAGGACCGGTCGAAGCATCCGTGATCCGTCGCTGAGCCATTCGCCCGAGCGGCGAGTCCGACGGCTTCTGCGGCGGCTGATCCGGCCACCACACGACCAGAGGGGCGTCCGGCAGGAGCAGGCCAGTGACAAGGCTCTCCTCGTTCGACGCCGCGTCGCCGGAGGCGCGCAGCACGATGACCTCGCTCGCACCCGCGTCGCCGCCGACGCGGATCTGGGCGTCGATCCGCGCTTCTCCCGAGCCGTGGGCCAGAAGGACGATCACGCGCATCGGATGCTCCCGCGAGGCGTCGTTCGCCGCGTCGATCGCGTCCTCCTCGAGGCCGGGACGGGTCGCGATTATGAGCGTCAAGACACGCCCGAGCGCGACGACACCGCCCTCTTCGCGGGCGTTGACCAGCGCGCGAGCGATCTGGCTCACGGTGGTGTCGGGCATGTCGATGATCATGGGCGTCTCCAGACTCGTCCATCACGGGCGAGGAGCTCGTCCGCCGAGGCGGGACCCCACGATCCGGGGCTGTACTGCGCGAGCGGGCCACCCTGCTCGGCCCAGAACTGTTCGACAGGGTCGAGGATGCGCCACGAGAGCTCAACCTCTTCGTGCCGGGGGAACAGCGGCGGCTCGCCCAGCAGGACATCGAGGATCAGGCGTTCGTAGGCTTCGGGGCTGGCCTCGGTGAAGGCGTGTCCGTAGCCGAAGTCCATTGTGACGTCGCGGACCTGGGTTCCGGCGCCGGGAACCTTCGAGCCGAAGCGCAGGGTGACTCCCTCGTCGGGCTGGATGCGGATCACGAGCGCATTCTGCCCGAGTTCGAGCGTCTGGCTGCGCAGGAACAGGTGCTGGGGGGCGCGTTTGAAGACGACGGCGATCTCGGTGACGCGACGCCCGAGTCGCTTTCCGGTGCGGAGATAGAACGGCACACCCGCCCACCGGCGCGTGGCGATCTCGAGCTTGAGCGCGGCGAAGGTCTCCGTTGTGGACTGGGGGTTCATCCCGTCTTCGCCGAGGAAGCCGACAACGTTCTCGCCGCCCTGCCACCCGCCGGCATACTGGCCGCGTGCGGTTGCTTCGGCGAGGTTCGCGGGCAGTTGCACCGCCGAGAGCACCTTCTCCTTCTCGGCACGCAAGTCGTACGCGGAGAGGGAGATGGGCTCTTCCATCGCGGTCAGCGCCAGCAACTGCAGCAGGTGGTTCTGCATCACATCGCGGGCCGCGCCGATGCCGTCGTAATACCCCGCACGGCCGCCGACCCCGATGTCCTCGGCCATGGTGATCTGCACGTGGTCGACGTAGTTGCTGTTCCAGAGGGGTTCGTAGAGCTCGTTGGCGAAGCGGAGCGCGAGAATGTTCTGAACGGTCTCCTTGCCGAGGTAGTGGTCGATGCGGAAGATCGAGTCGGCGGGGAAGGCGACTTCGAGCGAATCGTTGAGCACGCGGGCGGACGCGAGGTCGTGACCGAACGGCTTCTCGATGACGACCCGTCGCCACGAGTCGTCGCCGTTCGAGGTCTCGTCGACCAGCCCCGAGTCGCGCAGCTGCTTCGCCACCATCGCGAAGTCCTTCGGCGGGATGGAGAGGTAGTACGCGTGGTTGCCCATCGTGCCGCGTTCGACATCGAGGAGCTCGACCGTCTCGCGCAGACGCCGGAAGGCGTCCGCGTCGTCGAACTCACCCGATACGAACCGGATGCCCTGCAGCAGCTGGCGCCAGGTCTCTTCGCGGAACGGTGTCCGCGCGTTCTTCCTGACCGCCTCGTGGACGACCTCCGCGAAGTCCTGGTCTTCCCAGTCCCGNNAGGTCTCCCGTCACGCCGAAGATGACGAGCGCGCTCGGGCCGGCGATACGGTTCAGACGACGATCGTCCGGGTCGCGCAGCGGATTGTGCCCGCGCGAGATCTCGATGGGCATACGGGGTGTGCCTCTCTTGCGCTACTGCGCGGCTTCGAAGAGCGCCAGGACCTCGACCGACGGATCGGTGAGGGTCAGTGTGACGACCGGTCGCTTGTGCTCGGCGATGACGGATGCGTCGCCCGAGGCCTGCGCTTCGATCAACTGGCCGAAGGTGAAGGGGAGCCCCGGAATCTCGAGATCGACATCCGTGCGCTCGGTGATCTGCAGAAAGACTCCGACCGCGGGGCCGCCCTTGTGGAACTGGCCGGTGGAATGGAGGAACCGCGGCCCCCACCCGAACGTCGTCGGCCGCCCGGAGTCGGCTGCGACGAGCTCGCGAAGGCCCGCGAGCTGCGGAATCGCCAGGCGATCCACGTAGGCCTGCACCGCCACATAGCCGTCGGCGGGGAGCCACGACCAGAGCGCATCGAGGACGCCCGCGATCGTACCGGACGCCGCCAACGCGGGGTCGCTGACGCGTACCTCAACACCCTCGACCGTGAAGGCCGGGGGAGCGGGCTGGGGGCGAGCCTCGAGCAGGCCGCGTGTCGCATTCTTCGCCGATTCGACATCGGGTTGATCGAACGGGTCGATACCGAGGATGCGGCCGGCGATCGCCGTGGCGTATTCCCACACGATGAACTGCGCGCCGAGCGATCCGCTGACGAGAACCTCGCCGGGGTGACGCTCGAACAGGTGGAAGTGCTCGGCGTCGTCGACGAGACGAACGATCTGCAGATCCGGCAGGTCCTCGTCGAGCTCGGGCGACACCGGCAGCAGCACGACGGGCAGAATTCCGGTGCCCTGCTTGCCGGTCGACTCCGCGACGAGCTGCTCGATCCAGTCGGGCAGACCCACGATGTGTGTTCCGTCGCTGACCAGGCCCATCTTGTCGCGACGCGGGCTTGTGCCCGCTATGGCTGCGGCGAGGATGAGCGCCGGGTTCTCGGGGCTGTCGATCGCGACCTCGAGCAGGGTCGCGTCGGCTTCGTCCAACAACTCGGCGATGTCGGCGCCGGCGAGGCCGGACGGTACCAGACCGAACGCGGTGAGGGCCGAGTAACGCCCACCGACGGTCGGGTCGGCGTTGAAGACACGGTATCCCGCGGCGCGCGCGGAGGCGTCGAGGGGCGAACCCGGGTCGGTGACCACGATTATGCGTTCGGCGGGATCGATGCCGAGGTCGCGGAACGCGGCCTCGAACGTGCGGCGGGCTGAGTCGGTTTCGACCGTCGAGCCCGACTTCGAAGAAACGATGAGCGCGGTGCGGTCGAGTCCGCCGCTGTCGGAGTCCCCGTCCAAGGCCGCGAGAACCTGCCCGGGAGCGGTCGAGTCCAGAATGACGAGAGGCACGCCGGATGTCTGCGTGATCACCTCGGGCGCGAGCGACGAACCGCCCATGCCCGCGAGCACGAACCGGTCGACGCCGCGCGCGATCAGGTCGGTGCGCAGGGCCTCGATCTCGGGGACCAGCGGACGCGAGACCGTCACCGCCTGCACCCAACCGAGACGCTGGGATGCCTCGGCCTCCGCCGCCGGCCCCCATAGGCTCGCGTCGCCGCTGGTGATGCCCGAGGCGACGAGGTCGGAGATGAGCGTCGGCACCACCCGGTCGGCCGCCTCTTTCGGCGCTCCCGAGACGTGGATCTCGAAGCTCATCGGGCCGACTCCGGAGCACCCTCGAGGGCTTTCGTCACGGTCTCCTGCAGGTCGTGCCAGGACGCGATGAACTTCTCCACACCCTCGTCCTCGAGAACCTGGGTGACGTCGTCGATGTCGATACCGACCGAGGCGAGGGCGTCGATGACGAAGTGCGCGTCGGCGTAGTTGGTCGTGATGGTGTCGCCGGTCACGACGCCGTGGTCGTAGGTCGCCTGGAGCGTCTTTTCGGGCATCGTGTTGACCGTGCCCGTGGCGACGAGTTCGCTGACGTAGAGCGTGTCGGGAAGGGCGGGGTCCTTCACGCCGGTCGAAGCCCATAGCGGCCGCTGCACGTGAGCACCCGCCTCGAGGAGGGCCGTTGCACGCCCGGAGGCGAACTTCTTCTCGTAGAGCTCGTAGGCGAGTCGCGCGTTGGCGATACCGGCCTTCGACTTGAGGGCGAGGGCCTCGTCCGAGCCGATCGCGCCGAGACGCTTGTCGACCTCGGTGTCGACCCGTGAGACGAAGAACGATGCGACGGACTCGATCGACGCCAGGTCGACGCCGGCAGACCGGGCCTGCTCGAGCCCGGCGAGGTAGGCATCGATGACGTCGGAGTAGCGCTCGAGGCTGAAGATCAGCGTCACGTTGACCGAGATGCCCGCTCCTATGACCGCGGTGATCGCGGGAAGACCGGCCTTGGTCGCCGGGATCTTGATCAGCGCGTTGGGCCGGTCAACGGCTGCTGAAAGCTCCTTCGCCTGCCTGATGGTCGCGTCGGTGTCGTGCGCGAGCTCGGGCGAGACCTCGATGGAAACCCGACCGTCGACGCCGTTCGTGGCGTCGAAGATGGGACGGAAGATGTCGCAGGCGTCGCGTACATCGGTCGTCGTCAGCGAGAAGATGGTCTCGTCGGTTGTGGCGCCGGCGGCGCGCTGCGCGTCGATCGCCTCTTCGTAGCCGATTCCCGCCGAGATCGCCCCCTGGAAGATCGTCGGGTTGGTGGTGACGCCGACGACGTCGCGGGTGTCGATGAGCTCGTGCAGGTTGCCGGTCGTGATGCGCTGACGCGACAGGTCGTCGAGCCAGATGCTGACGCCCGCTCTCGAGAGGTCTGCCGTGGGGGTGGTCATGAGTTCTCCTGGATGGTCTCGCGTGCGGCCCGGACGACGGCCTCGGTCGTGAGGCCGAACTTCTGGTACAACGTCTTGTAATCGGCGGATGCGCCGTAGTGCTCGATCGAGACGGAGCGTCCTCGGTCGCCGACGATCCCGCGCCAGGGCAGGGCGATGCCGGCCTCGACCGAAACCCGCGCCGTCACCTCGGGCGGCAGGACGTGCGTGCGGTATGCGGCATCCTGTTCGTCGAACCACTCGAGCGACGGAGCCGACACGACACGGGCGTTGACGCCCTCGGCGGCGAGCGCCTCGCGCGCGGCGACCGCGATCTGCACCTCGGAGCCGGTCGCGATCAGGATCACATCGGGGGTGCCGCGCGGCGCCTCGGCCAGGATGTATGCGCCGCGCGCTACGCCGTCGGCGGATGCGAAGGTGTCACCGGATGCTTCGCCGTCGCCGCGTGCGAACGTGGGAACGTTCTGCCGGGTGAGTGCGATACCCGCCGGGCCGCCATGGCGGCGCAGCAGTTCGAGCCAGGCGGTGGCGGTCTCGTTGGCGTCGGCCGGACGGACGAGCGTGAAGTTCGGCACGGCGCGGAGCGTTGCGAGCTGTTCGATCGGCTGATGCGTCGGGCCATCCTCGCCGAGGGCGACCGAGTCGTGGGTCCAGACGAAGAGGCTGGGGATGTTCATCAGCGCGGCCAGGCGCACCGGCGGGCGCATGTAGTCGCTGAAGATCAGGAACGTGCCGCCGAATGCGCGGGTCGGTCCGTGCAGCACGATGCCGTTGACGATCGAGCCCATCGCGTGCTCGCGGATGCCGAAGTGCAGAACGCGCCCGTACGGGTTTCCGCTCCATTCGTGTGTCGACCACTCCTCCGGGATGAAGGACTTGGCGTCCTTGATCGTGGTGAGGTTCGATTCGGCGAGGTCGGCCGAGCCGCCCCACAGTTCGGGCAGCTCGGCGGCGAGAGCGTTGATGACCGTACCGGAGGCGGCGCGGGTCGAGACATCCGTGCCCGCTTCGAACACGGGCAGGGCATCGGCGATCTGAGCCGGCAGCTCGCGCGCGAGCAGGCGATCGAGAAGCGCCTTGCGGTCGGGGTGGGCCGACGCCCAGGCGTCGAAGGACTCCTGCCAGCGGGTCTTTTCGTCCGCGATGCCTGCGGCGAGTCCGCGCGTGCGCTCCAAGACCTCGTCGGGGACGACGAAGCTCTTCTCCGGGTCCCACCCGAGAACGCGCTTGGTGGCGGCGAGTTCGTCCGCTCCGAGGGCGGATCCGTGAATCTTGCCGGTGTTCTGCTTACCGGGGGAGGGCCAGCCGATTATGGTCTTCAGAAGGATGAGCGACGGACGCGAGGTCTCACCCTTCGCCGCCTCAAGAGCGCTGTGCAGCTCGGCTATGTCTTCGACGTACTCGCCGGTCTTCTTCCAGTCCACCGTCTGCACGTGCCAGCCGTACGCGTCGTAGCGGGCCGCGACATCCTCCGTGAACGCGACGTCGGTGTCATCCTCGATGGAGATCTGGTTGGCGTCGTAGATCACGATGAGGTTGCCGAGCTCCTGGTGGCCGGCGAGCGAGGACGCTTCACTCGTCACGCCTTCCTGGAGGTCGCCGTCGGACGCGATGACGTAGACGAAATGGTCGAAGGGGCTCTCGCCGGCAGGAGTGCCGGGGTCGAAGAGACCGCGCTCGTACCGTGCGGCGTAGGCGAAGCCGACGGAGGACGCGAGGCCTTGCCCGAGCGGGCCCGTCGTCATCTCCACGCCCGCGGTGTGCCCGTATTCCGGGTGACCCGGCGTCTGCGAGCCCCACGTGCGCAGGCTCTCGAGGTCTTCGAGCTCGAGCCCGAATCCGCCCAGATACAGCTGGATGTACTGGGTCAGCGACGAGTGCCCGGCCGAGAGGATGAAGCGGTCGCGACCGAGCCAGCCCGGATCGGACGGGTCGTGGCGCATGACGCGCTGGTACAGGAGGTA
>DMUE01000232.1:17306-19251 GCA_003476465.1 Microbacterium sp.
CCTGGCCCGCCGCAGGGACACACGACGAATCGAACATCGGCGGTGTTGTGAGGGGAGGGCGCGACGGCGCTTGTCATGTGTTTCCAGCATAGCGAAGGGCCCTCTGCATGGTTCGGTTTTCGATCGTGCGAACACCGAGGTGCCGTTGCCTCGTCGCAACCGGACGCACCCGTCCCGGGCGGTGCGAGGATTGACCCCGTGAGCGCAACCCCCGAACCCGACCCCATCGTCCCATATGCCTCGCCGGCCGCCGCCGGGGGCCCGGAGCATGTGGAACAGGCGGTCGCGTATGACGGCCTGCTGCTCGCCGGCTTCGGCGGTCCCGAGGGGCAGGACGACGTCATCCCGTTCCTGCGCAATGTGACCCGTGGCCGCGGCATCCCGGACGAGCGCCTCGGAGAGGTCGCGCACCACTACCGCCACTTCGGTGGGATCAGTCCGATCAACTCCCAGAACCGCGCGCTGAAGAGGGCGATCGAGGCCGAGCTCTCGCGCCGGAAAATCGACCTGCCCGTCTACTGGGGCAACCGCAACTGGGGTCCGTACCTGGACGAGGCGGTACGAGCGGCCGATGCCGCAGGGCATCACACGCTGTTGGCCCTCGCGACGAGCGCGTACAGCTCGTTCTCGAGCTGCCGCCAGTATCGCGAGGACTTCGCGCGGGTTCTGGAGGAGACGGGGCTGGACGGCACCGTGACGATCGACAAGATCCGTCAGTTCTTCGATCACCCCGGTTTCGTCACCCCGTTCGTGACGGGTGTGCGCGATGCGATAGCGGGCTTCCTCGCCGACGGCATCGAGCCGGGGGAGATACGCGTGCTCTTCTCCACGCACAGCGTTCCGATGGACGATGCACGCCGCTCCGGCCCACGGGATCGGGAGTGGGGGGACGGCGGGGCATACGAGAGCCAGCACCTGGCGGTCGCCGCGTATGTCATGTCGGAGATCGTCACCGACATCCCGGCGGCCGCCGATGTGCCGTGGCAGCTGGTCTACCAGTCCCGGTCGGGCCCGCCCTCGCAGCCCTGGCTCGAGCCCGACGTGTGCGATGTCATTGCGGGGCTCCCCGCCGCGGGCGGCCGGGCCGTCGCCATAGTTCCGCTCGGGTTCGTGAGCGACCACATCGAGGTGCTCTGGGACCTCGACACCGAGGCGATGGAGGCCGCCGCCGAGGCGGGTCTCGCCGCGGTCCGGACGCCGACCCCGGGAATTGACCCGGTCTACGTCGCCGGCCTGGTGGACCTCATCGAGGAACGCCTGCACGGCACGCCCGCGAGCGATCGACCTCACGTGACGAATCTCGGACCCTGGTTCGATGTGTGCCGACCCGGTTGCTGCGAGAACGTGCGTGCGGGGTTCAAGCCGGCGGCATCCGGAATAGCTCCCTGAGCCGCCCGGCGAGCGCGCGTCCCTAGGATTGTGGCCATGCGCATCCACATCGCCACCGATCACGCGGGCCTGGAGTTCTCGACCCGTCTGCAGCACCACCTGAGCGACCAGGGTCACGACGTCGTGGACCACGGTCCGCTCGAATACGACGCGCTCGATGACTATCCGGCGTTCTGCATCCGTGCCGCGCAGGCCGTCGTACGGGATCAGGCGGCGGGGATCGAGACTCTCGGCGTCGTCTTCGGCGGGTCGGGCAACGGTGAGCAGATCGCGGCGAATAAGGTCCAAGGCGTGCGGGCGGCGCTGGTGTGGAACAACCCGACGGCCGAACTCGCGCGCGAGCACAACGACGCCAACGTCATCGCGGTCGGTGCCCGTCAGCATTCGTTCGAAGAAGCCGCGGCATTCATCGACACGTTCATCACCACGCCGTTCACCCACGAGGAGCGGCACGTGCGTCGCATCCGTCAGATCGCGGCGTACGAGACGGATGGCTCGCTGCTGCCCGAGCCGAGGGCGACGCCGCGCGGGCCCCAGGAACGCGGCGCCCAGGAAC
>DMUE01000014.1:0-2267 GCA_003476465.1 Microbacterium sp.
GGGCCCGCCCCGTTGGATACTGGCGGCGTTCGCCCTCGTCGCCGTCGCGGCACTCGCCTTCGCCATCGGGCGGTTCTCGATGTTCGGGGCGTCCTCCACCCTGGCGCCCCCGGCGGCCGACTCCGCCGAGGCGGGATTCGCGCGCGACATGCAGCTGCATCACGGGCAGGCCGTCGACATGGCGATGACCCTCTACCGCGAGACGGACGATGCGGATCTGCGGGCGTTGGCCTACGACATCGCGACCGCCCAGTCCGCACAGGCCGGCGAGATGTACTCGTGGCTCGTCTCCTGGGGACTTCCCCAGAGCGGCGGCACGCTGATGGAATGGATGTCCGGCGAGCCCGGTCACCTCGACCACGACAGCCCCGGCGATCCGCCGAGTGAGGCAGAACTGCTACGCGAGATGGGCATGGCCACCGAGGCCGAACTGGATGCTTTCGAGGCCGCGACCGGGACCGAGGCGGACTGTCAGTTCTTGGCGCTGATGGCCCGGCATCACGAAGGCGCGATCGACATGGTCGATGCAGTTCTGCGCCTGGGCTCGGAGCCACGGGTGCTCCAGGTGGCCGAGTCGATGAAGGACGTCCAGCAGTTCGAGCTGGACGCTATGGCGTCGGCCGCGACTCGGCTGGGCTGCTCATAACCTGCTGACGCGCACGTAGCTCTGAGGGAGGGCCCTAGCGGGATCATCGCCGACGGCGATCGAGGCCACCCAGGCCAGCATCCGCATCCGCACCGGACATGACGAGGCGGGCGCCCCCCGATTGGCCGCCCGCCTCGTCCGTACGTTCAGCCCTTCGTCGATCCCGCCAGCAGGCCGCGGACGAAGAACCGCTGCAGGGCGAGGAACACGATCAGCGGCACGATGATCGCGATGAAGGCCCCCGCCGTGAGCAGGTACCAGTCCTCTCCGCGGTTACCGGTCATCTCGGCCAGCAGCTTGGTGATCGGCGCGACGTTGCCGTCGGCGAAGATCAAGGCCACGAGCAGGTCGTTCCACACCCACAGGAACTGGAAGATGCCGATCGACGCCAGCGCCGGGACAGTCAGGGGCAGCACGATGCGGAAGTAGATCTGTCCGTGCCCCGCGCCGTCGACCCGAGCCGCCTCGATCACGTCTCCCGGGATCTCTGCGGTGAAGTTGTGCAGTAGGTAGATCGCCAGCGGGAGCGCGAAGATCGTGTGCGCGATCCACACCTGCGAGTAGCCGGACGACCCGATCGCCTGAATCACGGGGATCCCGAAGATCGACCCCTGCGAGAACAGCTGCAGCATCGGGATCAGCGCCATCTGGATCGGGACGATCTGCAACGCGAAGACGAACAGGAAGAGCAGGTTCTTGCCCCGAAAGTTCATCCACGCGAAGGCGTAGGCCGCAAGAGAGGCGATCACGATGGGGATGACCGTCGCGGGCAGCGTGATCGCGAACGAGTTCACGAAGGCGCCCGCCATGGTCAGCTGACTGTTGCCCGACTGCAGCGCCGTGACGTAGTTGTCGAGCGTGAAGCCCCAGTTCTCGAAGATCGTCCACCAGCCGCTGGTCTGGATGAGCTCCCGCGGCCGGAACGAGGTGATCAGCAGACCGAAGGTCGGCAGCGTCCAGAGCACCGCGATGACGAGCGCGGCGGCCGTCGCCCACCGCGAGGTGAGGCGCTTCTTGGTCCGGCCGAGCACCTGCTGCTTCTCGACCTTGCGCTCACCCCGCTCCAGTTCGTCGTGAGTGTCCTCGTCGATCGGCAATACGGGGCGTACGGAACTCATCAGCGCACCTCCCTCTGCTTGGAGAGTTGTCTGGCGTTGTAGATGATGATCGGCATCACCAGAAGGAACAGTACGACGGCGAAGGCCGCGGATCGGCCCGCCTCGAAGCTGCGGAACTGCGTGTACATCTCGTTCGCGATGACCGAGGTGCCGTTGGCGCCGGCCGTCATCGTGCGAACGATGTCGAAGACCTTCAGCGAGGCTATCGAGATCGTCGTCAGCACGACGATGAGCGAGGGACGGATGGCGGGTACGACTACGTTGATGAATCGCTGCCACCCGTTCGTACCGTCCAGCTGCGCGGCCTCGAGCTGTTCCACCGGCACACCCTTGATGGCCGCAGAGAGGACGACCATCGCAAAGCCCGTCTGCACCCAGATCAGCACCACGATCAGGAACAGGGTGTTCCACGGCTCCACCGCGAGGAAGTTGATCGGCTGTCCGCCCAACCAGACGATCACCTGGTTGAGGAAGCCGATCTGGTTCTGGTCGTCAGGACGAGA
>DMUE01000014.1:2284-5765 GCA_003476465.1 Microbacterium sp.
GGTCGAAACGATCGGTGCGACCAGAACCCACACGATCGTGTTGAGCACGGTGCGGATGCCGTTCTCGGTCGAGAAGATCCAGGCGAAGTTGTCGAGCCCGACGAAGGCGGTGCCGCGCGAGTTCATGAAGGCCTGGAAGATCGTCTGGATCGACGGGATGACGAGACCGACGATCAGCAGAACGAGCGCGGGGCTGAGGAACCCCACGAGCTGGAACAGGTATCCGGCGCCCTCTTTGGCCCGCATATCGAGCCAGAAGAACAGGAGCCCGACGAGCCCCGCGGCGAGGATCGCCCACGCGTAGGACTGGAGCGCCCACAGGATGAGCAACGGGATCAGGATGCAGGCGGCCAGACGGATGATCGTGTACAGACGCCCCTTGCGCGGGGCGATGTCGATGAAGAAGAGCAGTACAGCGACGACGACGAGGAAGGCGCCGATGAGGATCGGGATCTCGAGCCAGGGCGAGAGGGTGCTCAGCCATTCGAGGAAAGCGGTCACGAGAATCCTTTCGAGTGCTTCGTTGAACTCCGGCGGGGTGCGAACACTCATCCCACCCTCAGAGTACAAATCCGGGGCCGCCCCTGGATAGGGCGGCCCCGGATTCCTTCCGGTCAGCTGGAGGGCCAGCCGGCTTCGATCTGCTCGAGCACGGTCTGCGTGGGAGTACCGCCGACCCAGTCACGCATCCCTGCCCAGAACGTTCCCGATCCGACGGCTCCGGGCATGAGGTCCGACGCGTCGAATCGGAACGTGGTGTCCGGGTCCTGCAGGATCTCGATCGCCTCCGACAGGATCGGGCTCGACGCGCTCTCCGGGTCGAGCCCGTTGTTCGCCGAGATGACACCGCCGAGGGCGACGCGGCTGTTCGCCCACTCGGGGCCGGACAGGTACGTCTGAACCTTCTGCACAGCCTCGCGGTCATCGAACGCGGCCACGATCTCGCCGCCACCGGTGACAACGGACCCTTCGGCACCCTCCTCGAACGGGGGCGTCAGGAAGGCCCAGATGTCGCCGTCCTCGGCCACCGTGCCACCGGCATCCGTGATGAAGCCGTCGTAGAAGGACGCCTGGTGGTGCAGCAGGCACTCACCCTCGACCAGCGCGGTCGCCGGGTCTCCGAACGGCGTGGTTCCGATGGACTGGACGTCACCGAATCCCGCGTTGACGTATGCGGGGTCGAGAATGATCTTTCCGACCTCATCGAACGCCGAGACGATCTGCGGGTCGGTGAAGGGGATCTCGTTCGCGACCCACTGGTCGTAGACCTCGGGCCCGGACTGGCGGAGGACGACGTCCTCGATCCAGTCGGTGCCCGGCCAGCCGGTCGCCGCATCCGAACCGAAGCCCACGCACCACGGCGGAGCGCCCGTCTCTGCCTGGATCTCAGCCGTCAGATCGAGAAGCCCCTGCCAGGTCGTCGGGACCTCCCAGTCGTTCTCGGCGAACGTCGAGGGCGAGTACCAGACCCAGCCCTTGACGCTGGCCATGAGGGGTGCGCCGTACAGGGTGCCCTCGACTGTGCCGTACTCCGCCCAGTCCTCCGACCAGTATTCCTCGACGTTCTCGGCCACACTCTCGGGCGCGGGTACGAGGTATCCGCGGTCGGCCATGTCGGCCATCAGGCCGGGCTGCGGGAAGATGGCGAGGTCGGGCGGGTTGCCACCCTGGGCGCGCACAGCGATCTGCGCCTCGAACTCCTGGGAGGCCTCGTACTGGATGTCGATGCCGTTCTCTTCTTCCCATTCCGCCCAGGACTCGTTGAGCAGATCGGCCTCAGTGCCGACGATCGTGCCGTATAGGGTGACGACGGTGTCGTCCTCACCACCCCCACCGCCGCTGGACTCGCCGGGACCTCCCGTGCAGCCGGCCAGTGTGAGCCCGCCGATCGCGAGCATCGATCCGAGAACGAGGATCCTGCCCCGTCGCGTTGTCTTCATGTGGTCCTCCTCATCGAGTGCGCGCGTCATCGCGCCGAACAATCGTCCAGTCCTCGAAGGCCTTGGAATCGATTCCATGACCACCGTAGAGGACGGGGCAGCGGCCCACAATGAACACAAAGTCACGACTCGATAACCCTCAAGAATCGCCTATTTTAGCCGGATGATACTCTCGTATGGAGGTCGTGGGTCTCTCCACGCGGTTGCTCACAGTATGGAAACGGTTCCCTTCAGTACGCCTAGCCGCGCATCCGCGGATGAGATCGAAGGAGGTGCGATGAGTGGGATCGCCGAGGTGGCCGGCCTGGCGGGCGTATCGAAGGCGACGGCGAGCCGTGCTCTCACCGGGCACGGCTACGTCGCGCCGGAGACGCGCGAACGGGTTCGGCGTGCTGCTCACGAACTGGGCTACGTCGCCTCGAGCAGCGCCGCCAGTCTCGTCACGGGTCGAACCAACACCATCGCGCTCGTTGTTCCCCGGGTGAGCCGATGGTACTTCGGCGAGATCATCGAGGGTATCGAGCGCTCCCTCATGCGGCTGGGCTACGACCTCACGCTGTACATCGCCGAGCCGCACTCGCGGGACCGAGATCTTCTCTATCGGCACTTCTTGGCGCGCAAGAGGTTCGACGGTGTGATCGCCGTGGCGCTCGAACCCGACGACGCCGACCTCGAGCGGTTGATCGGGTTCGCCAAGCCCACCGTCTGCATCGGGAACAACCTGCCGGGCCTTGCAACGCTCGGTATCGACAACATCGCCATCGGCCGCATGATCACGCAGCATCTGCTCGCCCTGGGGCACGAGCGGATCGCATTCGTCGGAGCGACACCGAAAGGCGACCCGCCCACGCGCGACGTCGAGGACCGCCAGGCGGGATACCTGCAGGCCATGCAGGCCGCGGATCTGGCTCCGGCCATCCACCCGTCCGCCTTGACGATCACCGAGGGCTATGCCGCCGCGACGCTCGTCCTCGCCGAAACGGGCGCCCGGCCGACCGCAATCGTGGGTGCGTGCGATGAGATCGCGATCGGAGCCATCATCGCGGCCCAGAGGCTCGGCATCGCCGTGCCCTCGCAGCTCAGCACGATCGGGGTCGACGGGCACGACTACGCCGAGATGTTCGCGCTCACGACCGTGGAGCAGGATCCCGCTCTCCAAGGCGAGAACGCGGTCGCGATGCTGATGACGATGATGGATGGCGAAGCCGGCCCCACCCGGACGACTGCACGCGCTCGTCTGGTCATGCGCGCATCGACTGCCGCCCCGCCTCGTTCTGATGCGAGCTGATCCAGACCGAAGAAGGCTCCGGATGCGGACATCCGGAGCCTTCTTCGTGGAGTCGGTCCTGCGGCGACCAGCGCCACCGACTGTTCCGAATTACTTGAGGGTGACGGTCGCGCCGGCCTCTTCGAGAGACGCCTTGGCCTTCTCGGCAGCCTCCTTGGTCGCCCCCTCGAGGACGGCCTTCGGGGCACCGTCGACGACGGCCTTGGCCTCGCCCAGACCCAGGCTGGTCAGCTCGCGAACGACCTTGATGACC
>DMUE01000227.1:0-4582 GCA_003476465.1 Microbacterium sp.
TGCGCCGGGTCGAGGGCCAGGTGCGCGGGATTGCGCGGATGGTCGATGAGGACAAGTACTGCATCGACATCCTCACGCAGGTCTCTGCCGCGACGAAGGCTCTGGAGACGGTTGCGCTGTCCCTGCTGGCCGATCACCTGAGCCATTGCGTCGCGGAGGCGAGCGCCGAAGGCGGCCAGGTGGCCGCGGAGAAGATCCGTGAGGCCAACGAAGCCATCGGGCGCCTCGTCCGTTCCTGATAACACCGAACCCCGAAGGAGCACATCGTGACCGATCGAGTCGACCTCGGCCTGAAAGACACCAACGNNAGACACCCCCGCGGCGACAGACACTGCTGTAACCGAAGACATCCTGGTCACCGGGATGACGTGCTCGCACTGCGTGTCGAGCGTCACCGAGGAATTGACCGCCATCGACGGCGTGGAGAACGTCACCGTCGACCTCAACGCTGGCGGTACGTCCCGCGTCACCATTCACAGCGTTGCGCCGATCGGCTCTGAAGAGCTGAAAGCCGCGGTCGAGGAGGCCGGGTACGCCCTGGCGGGCACCCCAGCATGAGCACCGTCGACGTCGAGCTCGACATCTCCGGGATGACGTGCGCGTCGTGCGCGAACCGGATCGAACGCAAGCTGAACAAGCTTCCCGGCGTGGAGGCGACGGTGAACTATGCCACGGAGAAAGCGAGTGTTCGCGGGAGCGACGTCGACCCTGCAACCCTGATCGCCGCGGTCGAATCCGCCGGTTACCAGGCGGCCCTTCCCGCACCGCCGCCGAGCGATGACATCGACGAGGAGACACCCAGCCGGGACGGCGACGAGGTGCGGTCCCTGCGACGCCGTCTGCTCATCAGCACCGCACTGTCGCTGCCGGTCGCTGTGCTGTCGATGGTCCCGGCGTTGCAGTTCGAGTATTGGCAGTGGCTTGCCCTCACTCTCACCGCGCCGGTTGCGGTATGGGGGGCGTGGCCCTTCCACCGTGCCGCTGCGGTGAACGCTCGTCACGGCGCGACGACCATGGACACCCTCATCAGCGTCGGCGTGATCGCCGCGTTCGGGTGGTCGCTGTACGCGCTGTTCTTCGGCGGGGCAGGCATGCCGGGGATGACGATGACCTTCACCCTCGTCGGCACCCCGCAGGCCGGTGGCCACGACATCTACCTGGAAGTGGCGGCATTGGTCACCGTCTTCATCCTGGCGGGCCGCTACGCCGAAGCCCGCGCGAAGAAGTCGTCCTCCGAGGCGTTGCGAGCGCTGCTGGAGATGGGAGCGAAGCAAGCCACGAAGCTCGTCGACGGCGCCGAACGGATGGTGCCGATATCGCAGCTCGCGGTGGGCGACACCGTGCTGGTCCGACCGGGTGAGAAGGTGCCCTCCGACGGGCTGGTGACCAATGGCTCCTCCGCGATCGACGCCAGCATGCTCACCGGGGAATCGGTGCCCGTTGAGGTCACGACCGGCTCCCGTGTCGTCGGTGCGACCGTGAACGTCGGCGGCCGTCTCATCGTGGAAATCACCCGCGTGGGCGCTGACACCGAACTTTCCCGCATGGGCCGGCTGATGGAAGAGGCCCAGACCGGCAAAGCGAAGGTGCAGCGGCTCGCTGACCGCGTGTCGGCCGTATTCGTCCCGATCGTCATCGGACTCGCCGTCGCCGCGTTCCTCGGCTGGACGATCGCGGGTGGCTCGTTCGAGCTGGCGTTCACCGCGGCGGTGGCCACCCTGATCATCGCGTGCCCCTGCGCGCTCGGGCTCGCCACCCCTACCGCGCTGCTGGTGGGCACCGGCCGCGGCTCCCAGCTGGGCATCCTGATCCGCGGACCGCAGGTGCTGGAGCAGACCCGCGAAGTCGACACCATCGTGCTCGACAAGACCGGCACCGTCACCACCGGTCAGATGACCGTCACCGACGTCCGGCCCGCCCGCGGTGTCACCCGGGATGAGCTGCTGCGTGTTGCCGCAGCGGTCGAGGCAGGATCTGAGCACCCGGTGGCCCGCGCGATCACCGCCGCCGCCGCTGTGGGCTCCTACGCGGACAGCTTCGCCGCGCACGCCGGGTTCGGCGTCCAGGGAGTCGTGGACGGGTCGGCGGTCGTCGCCGGCCGGGCGTCCTGGCTCGCCGAGCAGTGGGGCATCAAGCCGCCCGCGGAAGCCGCCGCCGATTTGGATGCTCTCGCTCGAACAGGCACTGCGACCGCGGTCGGTCGCGACGGTGAGTATCTCGGCGCCATCGGGGTGTCCGACACGGTGAAGCCGACCAGCGCCGCCGCGATCGCCCGCTTTCGGGCACTCGGTCTGCGACCGGTGCTCCTGACCGGCGACAACGAAATCACAGCCGCACAGATCGCCGCCGAGGTCGGCATCACGGATGTGCACGCCGGGGTTACGCCGGCCGGAAAACTCGAGGTGATCCGCCGTCTCCAGGACGACGCGCACGTGGTGGCCATGGTCGGTGACGGTGTCAACGATGCCGCGGCGCTCGCCGCCGCCGATCTCGGCCTGGCCATGGGAGGAGGCACGGACGCCGCGATCGCCGCCAGCGACATCACCATCGTTTCCGGCGACCTGGCCGTCGTGGCCGACGCGATCCGGCTCGCCCGCCGTACCCTCGGCATCATCAAGAGCAACCTGTTCTGGGCGTTCGCNNNNACCACCAGCTCAGAGACGACGAGCAGGCGCCGGTGGCGGGGTCCTCCGACCACGGCCATGCCGACCACGGCGGTCACGCAGGTCACGGCGACCACGTTGCCCGGTTCCGGCGCCTGTTCTGGATCATGCTGATCCTCGCCCTGCCGGTCGTGGTGTTCTCCCCGATGTTCTCGATGCTGATCGGATACCCCCTGCCGGACGCGGCATGGGTGGGATGGATCTCTCCGGTCCTGGGCACCGTGATGTACGTGTGGGGTGGCGCGCCGTTCCTCACCGGCGCCGTGAGCGAGCTCCGCGCCCGCAAGCCCGGCATGATGCTCCTCATCGCTCTCGCGATCACCGTCGCGTTTCTTGCGTCCTGGGGCGCAAGTATCGAGCTGCTGCAGCACGAGCTGGACTTCTGGTGGGAGTTGGCGCTGCTGATCGTCATCATGCTCCTCGGGCACTGGATCGAGATGCGATCCCTCTCCCAGACCACATCCGCCCTGGACTCCCTCGCCGCGCTGCTGCCCGACGAAGCCGAAAAGGTCGACGGGGACACCACGGTCACCGTCGCCCCTGCCGAGCTGCAAGTCGGTGACGTGGTGCTGGTCCGCCCCGGCGGGCGGGTGCCCGCGGACGGGCGGATCGTGCAGGGCTCGGCCAGCATGGACGAGTCGATGATCACCGGCGAATCACGCCCCGTGCGCCGCAGCGACGGCGACCAGGTCATCGCCGGTACCGTCGCCACCGACTCCGGCGTACGGGTGGAAATCACCGCGGTCGGGCAGGACACTGCCCTCGCCGGGATCCAGAAACTCGTCACAGAAGCGCAGAACTCCTCCTCCCGCGCACAACGGCTCGCGGACCGNNGTGCTGGTGATCGCGTGCCCGCACGCGCTCGGCCTGGCAATCCCGCTGGTGGTGTCGATCGCCACAGAGCGGGCCGCCCGCGGTGGTGTCCTCGTGAAAGACCGTCTCGCGCTGGAAAGCATGCGCACCGTCGACACCGTTCTGTTCGACAAGACCGGCACGCTCACCAAGGGCAGCCCCGCCGTGACGGGCATCGAGCCGGTCGCCGGCGTCGACGCAGACGACCTGCTCGTCTTGGCCGCCTCCGCGGAAGCAGACTCGGAACACCCCCTCGCCCGGGCGATCGTGAACGCGGCGAAGGAGAAGCAGTTGACCGCCCTCGCCTCCAGCGACTTCGAATCGTCCCCGGCCGTCGGTGTCCGCGCGCACGTGACCGGTCGCACCGTCCAAGTCGGCGGCCCATACATGCTGGAGCAGGAGGGCGCGGCTGAGCTGCCGGTCGCAGACGAGTGGCGCGACGAGGGCGCGATCATCCTCCACGTCCTCATCGATGGGCGTGTGGCGGGGGCGCTGCGCCTGGCGGACGAGATCCGTTCTGAGTCGCGCACCGCCGTCGAGGCGCTGCATCAGCGGGGTGTGCAGGTCGTCATGATCACCGGCGACGCCGAAGCCGTTGCCTCGTCCGTCGCAGTCGATCTCGGTATCGACCGGTACTTCGCCGGTGTCCGGCCGGAGGACAAGGCGTCCAAGGTGAAGGAGCTGCAGACCGAGGGTCGCAAGGTCGCCATGGTCGGTGACGGGGTCAACGACGCACCCGCCCTCGCCCAAGCCGACGTCGGTATCGCCATCGGTGCCGGCACCGATGTGGCGATCGCGTCCGCCGGCGTCATCCTCGCGAGCGACGATCCCCGCTCCGTGCTGTCGGTCATCGAGCTGTCCCAGGCCAGTTACCGCAAGATGACCCAGAACCTGTGGTGGGCCGGGGGGTACAACCTCATCTCCGTCCCCCTCGCCGCCGGGGTGCTCGCTCCCATCGGGTTCGTCCTGCCGATGTCCGTCGGTGCGATTCTCATGTCTGTGTCCACCATCGTCGTCGCCCTCAACGCCCAGCTGCTGCGACGGCTGGACCTCAGCGCAGACGCGGT
>DMUE01000227.1:4587-5129 GCA_003476465.1 Microbacterium sp.
TCCTGAGGGCTGTGGGTGCTGACGAGGAACTCGTCCATATTCGGGAGGTGGGCGCGAACGTGGCGGTTTGCGTCGGCGCTGATCGCCTCGAGCTGATGCCGGGATGCGGTGGCCTCGACGGTGATTATCACATCCCCCTCGAGGCGGTGTCCGTTCCACCGCAGTCGGATCCGATCGACGTGGTCGATGCCGTCGACGTGCTCGAGCGCGTGCGCGACACGATCGACCAGTTCGGGTTCCACTCCATCGAGCAGGCGGCGGCCGACACTGCGAACGGTGCCGATGAGGAGCACGAAGATCGCGGCGGAAATGAGCAACCCGACGATGGGGTCAGCGAGGGGGAAGCCAAGCAGTACACCGACCCCGCCGGCAACGACGGCCAGAGAGGTGAAGCCGTCGGTGCGTGCGTGGATGCCGTCAGCGACCAACGCGGCAGAGCCGATGCGCTGCCCGACGCGGATCCGGTACACGGCGACGATCTCGTTGCCGAGGAACCCGATGACTCCGGCGGCAATAACCCAGCCGATATTGGTCAGCGGTTG
>DMUE01000034.1:0-811 GCA_003476465.1 Microbacterium sp.
GAGGCGAAGGAAGAATATGAAGAAGACCATCGCAGCAGTAGCCCTGTTCGGTGCCTCCGCCCTCGTCATCGCCGGCTGCACCGCGGGATCAACGGAAACGGCTGAGATCCGGGTCTGGCTCGTCGGCACGGACACCCCGCAACAGGCTCGCGACTATCTGATCGAGACGTTCGAGGCGGATAACCCCGGCTCGACGCTCGTCATCGAGGAGCAGTCGCGGGACGGGCTCGTCGACAAGCTCACGACGAGCCTGTCCAGTCCGGACAGCCCCGACATCGCCGAGTTCGGCAACACGCAGACGCCGACCCTCACCTCGGTGGGCGCCCTGCTCGACATCTCGGACGAGTACGAGACGCTCGGGGGTGACGACCTGTTGCCCGGGTTCGTGGAGGCGGGCTCCTATGACGGAAAGTTCTACGCACCGCCGCTCTACTCTGTTGCTCGCGTCGTGTTCGCCGACCCGGCGCTCGTCCCGGCCGCGCCCGCGACACTCGACGACTTCGTCTCCTCCGCGAAAGCCCTCACAGCCGCGAACCCGGGCAAGTCCGGCTTCGACTTCGCCGGTGCGGACTGGTACGACGCGCTGCCCTTCATCTGGGAGAGCGGCGGCGAGGTCGCGGTTCAGGACGGCGACAACTGGGACGCTCAGTTGAGCTCCGAGGCCTCCGTGGCAGGTCTGCTGCACGTGCAGGACCTGATGATGAACGCCTCGCTTGCACCGAAGAACGGCGACGACGCCGAGCCGTGGACACGGTATTGCGAAAACCAGGCCATCCAATTCTCGGCACCGAAATGGGCTGTGGGGCCCGCG
>DMUE01000034.1:827-3023 GCA_003476465.1 Microbacterium sp.
TCTACGGGGAGAACGGTCTGATCCCCGCTAAGAAGTCGCTCGCATCCACCCTCGGCGACACTCCCGAGGCGATGGCCTTCACCGAGGCGGCCGGCAACGCCAAGCTCACGCCCGCCGCGCCGAACTGGGTCGAGGTCGAGGCATCCCACGTGCTCGAGGATTTCTTCGTGCAGATCGCGCTCGGCGGCGACATCGCAGCGCTCGCAACCGTGGTCGACGCCGAGATCGAGTCGATCCTGAACAGGTGAGCGGGAGGGGACGGGCGCACAGGTCGTGCGCGGTCGAAGGTGGAGTTCGGAACCCAGGTCGTCATAGCCGGCGGGCGATCGCGGGGACCGTGATGCCGCACTCGTGTTCGATGCGGGCGATCTCGTCGGACATCGTCCCCGACGCCCGGGCCGGGGCGGAGCTCATGCGAACCGTCGGCGCCCGATAACCAGCCCCGTCGCCACGGCCACAATGCCGAACGCCAGACCGATCCAGGGCTGGCCGAGGCTCCACCACGCGAGGGTCGCGCTGACGAAGATGAGCAACTCGATCAGCGCAGCGACGAACGGGTGCACGGCGATTACGGCGCGGGGCGACAGGAAGAGCGCCCACAAGAGGATCGCGAACAGGGGCGCACCGATACCGGCGACGATGTTCACGGGAAAGGCGAAGGCGGCGAAGCCCCAGAGCGCGAGCGTGCCGAAGGCCACCAGCTCGGTGAGCAGTCGCATCAGGTCCAGTACCCGCGGCCGGGCGACCGTGCCGGCGGGACGATCCGCGCCAGTCGCCGGGCCACGAGCGGTCTGGGGTGCGCCATCGAGGGCGGACGGGTCGGTCATCCTGCCAGTCTACGAGCGCCAAGCAGCCCTACCCGCGCTGCGGGCGGGGACATCAGCGCGCGGACGGCCCCGGCAGAGGAGCGCCCGCCCCACGGCGACGCGCCGTGCACGATCCCGTGTCAGCGTCCACCCCCGCGTCGGACCGATGACGGGGTATCCGCTAGAATCGGGATGTCGCGACTGGCGTTCGGGTGGGTGACCACCGGGGAGCGACTGACTACGGCATTCGACCGCTCGCCTGGGCCGATGCGGAATTTCTGCCGATGCCGTCGTCCTGGAGGCTGCCATGACCGATCCGCTCTTCAACGCCCCGCTCGCCGAGGTCGATCCCGAGATCGCCCGGGTACTCCAGCGCGAACTCGACCGTCAGCGTAGTTACCTCGAGATGATCGCGTCCGAGAACTTCGTACCCGTCTCGGTGCTCGAGTCACAGGGCTCGGTGCTGACGAACAAGTACGCCGAGGGGTACCCCGGTCGCCGCTACTACGGCGGATGCGAAGAGGTCGATGTCGCCGAAGAGCTCGCCATCGAGCGGGCCAAGAGCCTGTTCGGTGCAGCTTTCGCAAACGTCCAGCCGCACTCGGGTGCGACCGCGAACGCNNCTCGACCACGGCGGTCATCTGACGCACGGCATGAAGATCAACTTCTCGGGCCGCCTGTTCAACATCGTCGCGTACGGCGTCGACCCCGACACCTCGCTCATCGACATGGACCAGGTACGGGCGCTCGCGGTCGAACACAAGCCGAAGGTGATCATCGCCGGCTGGTCGGCGTACCCGCGTCAGCTCGACTTCGCCCGCTTCCGCGAGATCGCCGACGAGGTGGGCGCCTACCTGTGGGTCGACATGGCCCATTTCGCGGGGCTCGTCGCCGCGGGTCTGCATCCGTCACCGCTCCCGCACGCGCACGTCGTGTCCTCGACCGTGCACAAGACGATCGGCGGACCGCGGTCAGGATTCATCCTGACCGACGACGCCGACCTGGCCAAGAAGATCAACACCGCCGTCTTCCCGGGCCAGCAGGGCGGGCCGCTCATGCACGTGATCGCAGCGAAGGCGACGGCGTTCAAGCTCGCCGCGACTCCCGCGTTCCGAGACCGTCAGGAGCGCACCGTCCGCGGCGCGCACATCCTGGCCGAGCGGCTGACGCAGCCGGATGTCGCGTCCGCCGGTATCGGCGTGCGCTCGGGCGGAACCGATGTGCACCTCGTGCTCGTCGACCTCCGCGAGGCCCAGATGGACGGGAAGCAGGCCGAGGACCTGCTGCACGAGATCCACATCACGGTCAACCGCAACTCGGTGCCCAACGACCCGCGTCCGCCGATGGTGACTTCCGGCCTTCGCATCGGCACGCCGGCTCTGGCGACCCG
>DMUE01000069.1 GCA_003476465.1 Microbacterium sp.
ATCTGCGCCGCCTTGCCACCGCAACCGTTGTCGCACACGGCCCACAGCACGTCGAGCGCGGTGTCGTAGTCCAGCGCCATGACGCCGGGGAGAACAGGGTCGAGCGTTGCGACCAGCTGAGCCGTACCGTCGCTGTTCAGGGCGAAGGCGAACACCCCGCCGCCGTCCTCGACCGCGACGAAGAACAGCCCGTCGCCGTGGCTCGGATAGCGGCTCGGGTCGTACGCGACGTTCGTGCCCGCGTCGATCAGGCCGGTCAGGTCACCGTCGGCGACCCACTCGACCGCCTCGATGCCGAGGTTTGCCCCGACGCTCGGCAGCTTCGCGGTGAGGTCCCACTCCTGGGTGGCGACGACATCCGGTCCCGGCGCGTTCGGGTCGACCTTCAGGACGACGTTCTGATTGACGCCCTTGGCGCTGTTGTCACGCTCGGAGGCGAGGTAGACCCAGCCCGAACCGTCGACGGTGATGCCCTCGGTGTCGGGGCCCGCGGCGGAGGGGTTCAGAGCATCCCGCTGAAAGCGCGCACGTTTGCCGTCCGCCCAACCGTCCGCGAAGGTCGCCGAACCGTCGGCCTGTACCCGCAGCTTCCAGAACGTGCCGGTGCCGTTGTCGACGGCCCAGAGGAACATGCCGTCCGACGTCACCTGGGTGTCGAGCCCGGAGCTGTCAGCCAAGAACATCGGCGCCTCGTCCACGACGGCGGTATCCGCCGAACCCGGCCAGTCCTCAAGGGCGATCTCGCCGATGCAGACGTTCGCTGCGCCCTTGGTCGACTCCGCCGTGGCGGCGAACGAACCGGACGCATCGGGGCAGCGTCCCCACGTGGTGACGGCATGATCCGGACCCCACGTCGTGGAATCCCGCAGCCCCTCACCCTCGTACAGGCGCACGCTGTCGTCCTTGCCGAGACCGAAGCCGAGCGTGCCGCCCTCGATCACGAGATACCCGAGCGCGGGGATCGTCGTTCCGGCCGGGATCTCGTAGGCGTGGGTGTCGTCGTTGTCCTTGACGACGATTCCGCTCACATCCAGCGCCGCCGTCGTCGGGTTGATCAGCTCGACCCAGTCGCCCGGGTCACCGCCGTCAGACTCGACCTCGTTGATGCGCACGGGATTGCCACAGGCGTTCGGCAGGCCCTTCGTCGAGACACCGAGGTCGACGAAGTCGCCGGTGCCATCCGCGCAGCGCGCCCAGACGCCCGTCGCGTGAGCGGGGTACACGTACTCCGCGACCGTCACGTCCTGCGCGTTCCGCAGCGTCGCGGTGTCGCCACCACCCAGGCCGAACACGAAGTTCGTCGGCTGGTCGAAGACGAACAGCGCGCCGGGCGCCAACGTCGTTCCGGAGGGCAGGGACGTCGTCTCCGCCGCGTGCCCGACGGGGTCGCTGTCCATGACGGACCACCCCGACAGGTCGACCGTGGTGGAGCCCATGTTGATGATCTCGATCCAGTCCGTGGCGTCGCCGTTCGACTCGATCTCGTTGATCCGCACATCGGGCAGCACGCAGCTGTTCGCAGCCCCCGGGGTCGGGTAGGCGAGCACGAACGGGCCCGCGCCATCCGGGCATCGCGCGAGCGTCGCCGCCGCGGGGTCCCCGTCGATCGCCGCGTGTGCGGACCAGGGCTCGGAGTCGTCGATCAGCTCGAGCGCGGCGTCGTAGAGGCGGATGCGGTCGGCGCTGCCGATTCCGACGGCGGCCGTGAACAGAGTCGAGGTGCCACCCGACAGGCCGCTCGTTGTCTCGTCGACCACGAGGTACTCACCGCCACCGATCGAGGTGCCCGCGGGGAACTGCCAGCGGTGGTCGTCGGAATTGTCACGGATCTCGTACCCCGAGATGTCGAGCGCCTCCGTGCCGGGGTTGTAGAACTCGACCGCGTCGGCCGGCTGCGAGTCGATCTCGTTGATCACGATCGACCCGGGCTCCACGATCGCTCCGCAGTCGTTCGCCGCACCCGGCGTAGCTACCGTGGCCGGGGCCCAGGCATCCATGCCATCCGGGCAGCGCGCCCAGATGGCCAGGGGTGGCGTGCTGTCGTACGCGTAGGCGTCGATTTCGGCACCCGAGGCGTTGTACAGCACGACCTCGTCCTTCTTGCCGAGCCCGAACGGGAAGTCGGTGTCCTTGACGAGCATGAGGAATCCGCCGGCCGGGATCGTCGTTCCCGCCGCCAGCTCGCCGAACTCGGTTCGCTTGTCATCGGCGACGCGCCAACCGGTAAGGTCGACGGCCTCGTCGCCCCGGTTGAAGAGTTCGATGCGATCGGTGTAGCCCGACACATCGTCGTAGTAGATCTCGTTGACGAGGACATCGGATGCCTCCGGCTCCGGGTCGAGCGTGGCGGTCGGTGTCGGCTCCGGCTCCGGGAAGGCGTTCGCCGCGCCCTTCGTCGGCTCGCTCGTCAGGGCCCATTTGCCGTCGTCGTACACTCCCCAGGTCGTGGTGGCGTGGGCCGGCCACGCGTATTCTTCAACGAGAACCTCGGATGCGTCGAAAAGCCGAACGCGATCCTCGCTACCGAGACCGAAGTCGAAGTTGCCGACACTGGCCTTGAGTTCGTCGAGCACGAGGAAGCCGCCGGGTGCCACCGTCGTTCCCGTGGGGATCGTGTAGTTGTGGGTGTCATCCGAATCCTTGACGACATAGCCGTCGAGCACGACAGGAGCGTCACTGGGGTTGTACAGCTCGATCCAGTCGCCCGGCGTTCCACCGGACGACTCGATCTCGTTGATGCGGATGCCGGGTTGATCGGCGAGCGCGACGGATGGCAGCGCGACGACGGCGGCAGCAGCGAGGGCGCAGACCACCGTGGCGGCGAGTCCGGAAAGCATGCGAGGCATGGGGCTCCTGAAGAAGGCGAAGAGGGGTCCTGCCCACATCATCGACACCGCCTGGACGGTCAGAAGACGTTCGGTGTCCGCCCGGTTAACGCTGAGCGTCCTGCAGGCGCGGCCGATCCGCACCGGCTCGGACCGCCGCCGTGCTGCTGTTCATGCCGCTCACCGCCGCCCTCGCTGCAGCGCCCGCCGGTTGTACNNGCGGGGATCTCCGCGGGATCTGCTCCCGTCGCGGTCGCCGGTTCCGCCAGCGGCGACCCGGTCTCGCTGATCCGCCCGTCCCACTCCGCCTGCGCCGGATCGGCGTCCGCGTCGGGCGCGATCGAGGTGTCGTCGTCTCTGAGCGGCTCCCAGGGCGCCGAGGTGCCCGCGTCATCCGCCATGCCGCTGTTCGTCATGTCGTCTTCCCTCTCGTCTTGGTGCCCGTGGCTCTCGTCGTCATTTGAATTCGTCCGCCTCCGGGCCGACGTCGTCCAGTTCGGGGGCGTCCGGGTCTTCATTCCCAATTCCTGCGGCATCGATCGCCGGGGCGGTTTCGCCATCCCGTGGTCCTGTCTGCTCGGGATTTGCGATCTGCTGTTCTTCGGCAGGGTCTCGTGTGTCCGACACGTCCGTTCCTTTCGCTGCGAACACCGAGCGTTGCATCGGAACGGATGCGTCGCGCCCGGGTTGACGAGGGGCCATTCCTCCGTTAGCCATATCGGCGCAAGCAGGACCGCCGGCGCCCGACTCTCGGTTAACCTGGGCTTTGATCCATGGGGCATTTGAGACCACGAGAGGCGGACCGTGAAAATCACGCTGCTTCGACGATTCGTGGCTCTGACCTCCGAGGACCTGCACTTCCCGCGCGCAGCGAAGGTTCTCGGAATCCCGCTCGCGTCGCTCTACACGTCCATCGACAAGCTCGAGGCCGAAGTCGGGCAGCCGCTCTTCAGGCGCAACAAGGCCGGATGGGCGCTCACCCCGGCGGGCAAACTCCTGCTCATCGAGGCGAAGCAGCAGATCGCGCACGCCCCCGCACCCGCCGACGAGCCGGTCGCGTCGGTGGGCGGCAAAGCCAAGGCGTCGAAGGGCAAGGGGCGCGCGCCGGTCGTGAAGGGCGAGCCAAAGCCGTTCAAGAAGCGCCAGGGTCGCTAGCCAGACATCCGGACGGCCTCGACCCCGCCTCACCGCTGCCGTCAGTCCCAGTCGAGGTAATCCTCGATGGCCCACGACGTGGCGCCCACGTGGGTGACGGGGAATGCGTGTCCGCCCCCTTCGATCCGGACGACGCTCACGAGCCCTGGAGCGGATGCCTGGAGTGCTTCACCGTTGGCCGGGGGCGTGACGTCGTCTTCGGTGCCCTGGACGACGAGCACGGGCAGACCCTCCGCGAGCGGGGGCGCGACATCCGCCGGCTCGACGCCGAGCAGGAGGACGCCGTTGACCCGCGCGTGGTGGTCGAGCGAGACACGGCGAGCGACAGAGCCGCCGAAGGCGTGCCCGCCGACCCAGGCATAATCGATGCCGAGGTGGTCCATGACGTCGATGACGTCCTGGGCGAGGTCACGCGCCGCACCCACGGCATCCGTTCCCGGCGCCGATGGGCGCGGGCCGATCCGGACGACGCGGAAGTCCTCCTGGGACACGGAGTGGGCAAGCGAACCCAGCGTGTCGATGTCCGAATCCCGTGCGGGCAACAGCACGAGCGCCGGGCCCCCTCCCTCTACGGCGAACGGGATCGCGCGTCCGTCGGGTTCAAAGATCTGGGTCTCGGTCATCGTCGTGACTCCTCTGGTCCAACTCCCCAGAATATCGGGATCCGTTTCGGCGAACCCCTCAGCGACGGTGACGGATGCCGAAGAGGAAGTACGCCGCCGGCCCGATCCATCGGACCAGGATCACCGGGATCCATACGGGCTTCGGCCCCAGCACGTCCTTCTTGTTCCGCCAGGTCAGGTCCCAGAAGGCGAGAAAGGCGAACACCAGTTGAAGGACGCCGACGAGGGCGCGCCCCACTTTCACCCCCGCAGAGACCGCCTCGACCTCACCGAGGATCTTGGCACCGCGGGAAAGAACTTCGTCGGTCTTGGCCATTTCGATCTCCTTTGACGGCACGAATCTCACGGATGTTTCCACCGTAGTCCGCTGTACCGCGCGATCGGAGGGTCAGTTGTTGAAGCGGAACTCCACGACGTCACCGTCTTGCATGACGTAGTCCTTGCCCTCGAGCCGCGCCTTGCCCTTCGCGCGTGCCTCGAGCACCGAGCCCGTCTTGACGAGGTCATCGAACGAGATGACCTCGGCTTTGATGAAGCCCTTCTCGAAGTCGGTGTGGATGACGCCGGCCGCCTGCGGTGCCTTCCAGCCCTTGCCGATCGTCCACGCGCGAGACTCCTTCGGGCCCGCCGTCAGGTACGTCTGCAGGCCGAGCGTGTCGAAGCCGATCCGCGCGAGCTGATCGATCCCCGACTCCTCCTGACCCGTCGACGCCAGCAGTTCGGCGGCGTCCTGCGGATCCAGGCCGATCAGCTCGGACTCGATCTTCGCGTCGAGGAAAACGGCCCGGGCCGGGGCGACCAGCGCTTGGAGTTCGGCGAGGCGCGAGGGATCCGTCAGCACCGCTTCGTCGACGTTGAAGACGTAGATGTAGGGCTTCGAGGTCATCAGCCCGAGCTCTTTTATCGCCGCGATGTCCACCCCCGCGTGCGAGAGCAGCACGCCGCGTTGCAGGGCGTCCTTCGCCGCGTTCGCGGCCTCGAGCGCGGCCGGATCGGCCTTCTTGCCCTTGACCTCTTTCTCGAGGCGCGGAATCGCCTTCTCCAGGGTCTGCAGATCGGCGAGCATCAGCTCGGCGTTGATCGTCTCCAGATCGTTCTTAGGGTTGACCTCGCCCTCGACGTGCACGACGTCGTCGTCGGTGAAGCCCCGGACGACCTGCGCGATCGCGTCGGCCTCGCGGATGTTGGCGAGGAACTGGTTGCCCAGGCCCTCCCCCTCGCTCGCGCCGCGGACGATGCCCGCGATGTCGACGAACGAGACCGTGGCCGGCAGGATGCGCTCACTGCGGAAGATCTCGGCGAGCTTCGTCAGGCGCGGATCGGGAAGGTTCACGACCCCGACGTTCGGCTCGATCGTCGCGAACGGGTAGTTCGCCGCGAGCACGTCGTTCTTGGTCAGGGCGTTGAAGAGGGTGGACTTGCCGACGTTGGGCAGGCCGACGATGCCGATAGTGAGAGCCACGGGCATCGAGTCTACGGCGGCGGGCAGGGGGAATCCTCGAGCGCTGTACGTCAGGCGCTGCCGACGGCGCGGTACCCGTGCGTGATGCGATCAGCGGACACGCCGAAGGAGGCACCGAGCCGTGAACGCTCCACGAGGACTCACCGGCACTCACCCGCCCCGTTTCACCTTCGTGATGTTCTCTCGCCGCTCGACAGACGCACACCCCGCCTCGCGGCCGACCTCGGCGCGCCTCCCCCTCCCCCGCTCCGCCCCCGCCAGGGTGGGGACGTGCCCCTGGATTTCACCGCCATCGACTTCGAGACGGCGAACTCCAGCGCCGCATCGGCGTGCGCCGTGGGCCTCGTCCGCGTCCGCGCCGGCCGCATCGTGGCAAAGACCGGCTGGTTGATCCGGCCGCCCGCCGGCCATGACGAGTTCAATCCGTTCAACAGCGCCATCCACGGCATCCGCCCCGAGCACGTGACCAGCGCGGCGGAGTGGAGCACCCAACTGCACGCGCTGTGCGCATTCGCCGGCGCCGACGTGCTCGTGGCCCACAACGCCGGGTTCGACATGAACGTCCTCCGCCGGGCCTGCGCCGCAACCGGGGACACCTGCCCGCCGTACCGGTACCTCTGCACCGTGCAGCTGGCCCGCAAGACCTACACCCTCGACTCCTACCGCCTCCCCCTCGCGGCTGCTGAAGCCGGGTTCACGGGATTCGCCCATCACGACGCCACCGCCGATGCCGAGGCGTGCGCCCACATCGTCATCGATGCGGCTCGGCGCCACGGAGTGACGGATGTCTCAGCGCTCGCCGACGTCGCCGGCATCCGCGTGGGCCGGCTGGAGGCGGCGGTCCCGGCGGCGGCGCAGGTCGAAGCCGCGGATCCGCCGTTCGTGCCTATGGCCCTCGAATCGGTCGCCTGACCCCTCGGGCGTGCCGTTTCGGGCTGATGTCCCACCCCCCTGCCATCATGACGGCATGGACATCCTGACCCTCCCCCTGCTGCTCGCAGCCCTCCTCATGGGGGCGTTGATCGGCTGGGTTGCGCGCGGCAGCCGGGCCCAGCGAGACCTGTCGGCTCTGCGCGCGCGCGCCATCGGTGCCGAATCACTCGTTTCCGGCCTGCGCGAACAACTCCAGTTGCAGCGCGGCGCAGACGCCGAGCGGGCCGAACGAGAGCGGCGGGATCAGGCCGTGCTCCGGGCGCTCGCCCCCGTCCAGGATTCGCTCGATCGTATGCAGCGGCAGGTCGCCGAGCTCGAGCGCGAGCGCAGCGCCCAATACGGTGCCATCGCGGCACAGTTGCGGCAGTCGGTCGAGTCCGACGAGCAACTGCGACGTACGACCGAATCGCTTGCCGGAGCGCTGCGGTCCAACGGCACGCGCGGAGTGTGGGGCGAGACGGCGCTCCGCAGCGTGGTCGAGGCCGCCGGGCTCACGCGGCACGTCGACTTCACGGTGCAGACGACGGTCATCACCGACGCCGGTGCGGGGCGCCCCGACATGGTGATCCGGCTCCCCGGGGGTGCTGCGGTCCCCGTCGATGCGAAGGTTCCCCTCGACGCCTATCTCGAGGCATCCGCGATCCCTATCACCGCGACAGGCGAGCAGGCCGAACGACGGCAGGCACTGTTGCAGCGTCATGTTCGGGCGGTACGAGCGCACGTCGACGCCCTGGCCAAGAAGGCGTACTGGAGCGGGGTGGAGTCCAGTCCCGAGTTCGTCATCTGCTTCATCCCCAACGAATCGCTGCTCGCGACCGCGCTCGACGAAGACCCGACGCTGCTGGAATACGCCTTTTCGCGTCGTGTCGCTCTCGCGTCACCGGTGAATCTCTGGGCTGTGCTCAAGACGGTTGCGTTCTCGTGGACACAGCAGGATGTCTCGGCCGAAGCCAAGAGGCTTTTCGAGCTCGGATCGACGCTCTACGGGCGACTCGGCGCGCTGGCCGGACACGCAGACTCCCTTCGGCGCGCTATCGAGCGCACGGTCGAGAGCTACAACCGATTCGCGGGTTCGCTCGAGTCGCGTGTGCTCGCCACAGCGCGTCAGTTCCCGGGCATCGACGACACGCGCCTCCTCCCCGAAGCGGGGTCGGTGACGACGTCACCGAGAACGTTGACGGCTCCGGAACTCATGGCCTCCGAGGAGGACAGGGATCATCGTCGCGCATCCGACGGGGAGGGCGAAGGCGCAGACGAGGCCCTGCTCGATATCGCAGCCGATGTGGACGAATCCCCGGTCGCCGCCGCCATCGCACTCGCCGAGGTGGGCGAGCTGCGGGATCGGATCAGGAACCTCCGCCAGGAATGAAACTCATCAGAGCGACGACGGTGCCCGAAACCAGGACGAACGCACCGATCATCCACCAGGCGCTGACCTCGTGGCCCTCTTCACGGCGAACCCGCAAGAGAACGTCTTGGCGCCGTGCCGGGTCGACGGCATCCGCAACGACCGCATGCGCCCCCGTCTGCGGACCGACGGTGAGGTGAGAGCCGGTCTGCGTGGCTCGCGACGTCGGCGAACCGGCTGCGCGAGGGCTCGCCGACGAAGGCCGTGATGTCTGAGCGTGTGCCGTCTGAGTACTCTGTGCAGCCATGCGAACCGTCCCGTGTGTGCTGTGGATGGACCTAAGGGTCAACGCTGACAGGCGTTTTCCATTCTGCCAGACCGGCGCGCGGGGGTCGGCCGGAGTGGTCTGTCGTCCCGTCGGCGGCGTCCCCGCCCTGCCATCGACCGACCGGGGGTGTCCGGGTCGGCTCCCGAGCTCGGGCTGCTGTCAGAGCCACTTGGACGTGAGGTGCTCCGAGCTGATGCGCCGCAGGGTGCCCGATCGACCCCGCAAAACGACGCTCTCGCTGTAGATGAAGCCGCCTTCCCGCCGCACACCGGCCACGAGCTGGCCGTCCGTCACACCGGTTGCGACGAAGATCGTGTTGTCCCCGGTCACAAGCTCATCGGACTCGTAGACATAGCCGTCTGTCTTCAGCCCGGCGTCGGCACCCTTCTGCTTCTCGACGTCGTCCCTCGGCCACAGCCGGCCCTGGATGTGGCCGCCGAGAGCCTTGATCGCGCACGCCGTGACGATTCCCTCCGGACTGCCCCCGACACCGACGCACATGTCTGTGCGCGCGTTGTGCCGAGCGGCGTTGATGCCCCCGGCGACATCGCCGTCAGACATCAGACGCGTCCCGGCTCCCGCGGCGCGGATGTCCGCGATGAGCTGCTCGTGGCGCGGGCGATTCAGCACGGACACCACCATCTCGTCGACGGGCTTGCCGAGCGCCTTCGCAAGGAGGCGGATGTTCTCCCCGACGGGAAGGCGGATGTCGACGACGCCGACGCCCGCGGGGCCCGTCACGAGCTTGTCCATATAGAAGACGGACGAGGCGTCCAGCATCGTGCCTCGGTCCGACACCGCGATGACCGAAAGGGCATTCTGCCGACCGGCGGCGGTGAGCGAGGTGCCATCGATCGGGTCCACGGCGACGTCGCACTGCGGGCCGCGGCCGTTTCCGACTCGTTCGCCGTTGAACAGCATCGGCGCCTCGTCCTTCTCGCCCTCCCCGATGACGATGACGCCGTCGAAGTTGACCGTCGCGAAGAACGCTCGCATGGCGTCCACCGCCGCCGCATCGGCCGCGATCTTGTCGCCCCGTCCGATGAACGGCACGGCTCGGATCGACGCCGCCTCGGTAGCCCGCACGAGTTCGAGTGCGAGGTTGCGATCGGGATGCAGGGGGCTCATGTCGCCGCTGATGCTGACCATATCGTCAGCCTAACCATGCACGTGCGTCTTCCGAACTCCTTTCACGGCCGTGGCGGCGAAGGAATCGCGGTTCTTGCCTGAAAGACAAGCAGCCCACCGTCTCGGCGAACCGGGTCCGTCGGGCATCGAAGGCGCTCGGTAGAGTAAATGGCACACCTCCCGATCCGTGATAGCCGCGCCTTCCGATTCCTAAGGAGCACCCCGATGCCCGTCGCCACCCCCGAGCAGTACGCCGACATGCTGGATCGCGCCAAGGCCGGCGGCTTCGCCTATCCCGCGATCAACGTCTCGAGTTCGCAGACCATCAACGCCGCACTCCAGGGCCTGACCGAGGCCGGTTCGGACGGGATCCTCCAGGTCACGACCGGNNTTCGCCCGGTACGTCCACGAGGTCGCGAAGAATTATCCGATCACGGTCGCACTGCACACCGATCACTGCCCGAAGGATGCCCTTGCCGGATTCGTCCTGCCGTTGGTCGAGGCGTCCGAGGAAGAGGTGAAGGCGGGGCGCAACCCCATCTTCCAGTCGCACATGTGGGACGGCTCGGCTGTGCCGCTCGATGAGAACATCGAGATCGCCGCGGAGCTCCTCCCCCGGATGAGGAACATCAACGCGATCCTCGAGGTCGAGATCGGCGTCGTGGGCGGCGAGGAGGACGGCGTCAAGCACGAGGGCTCGAATGAAGCGCTCTACACGACGATCGCCGACGTGACGAAGGCCGTCGAGGCTCTGGGCATGGGCGAGAAGGGCCGCTACATCGCCGCCCTGACGTTCGGCAACATACACGGGGTCTACAAGCCGGGCAACGTCAAGCTGCGACCCGAGCTGCTCGGCGAGATCCAGGAGGGGATCGCGGCGAAGTTCGGCGGGGGCCCGAAGCCCCTCGATCTCGTCTTCCACGGCGGCTCGGGCTCGACCTCCGAAGAGATCGCCCTGGCGGTCTCGAACGGTGTCATCAAGATGAACATCGATACCGACACCCAGTACGCGTTCACGCGCGCCGTAGCCGGCTTCATGTTCACCAATTATGACGGCGTCCTGAAGGTCGACGGCGAGGTCGGCAACAAGAAGGCTTACGACCCCCGCGCGTGGGGCAAGATCGCCGAGACCGCCATGGCCGCGCGCGTCATCGAGGCAACGCAGCAGCTCGGTTCCGCGGGCAAGTCGCAGGGCTGACTCGCGCCCGCCGACGCGCTCACCGGCCGGAACGACGCCCCGCACACGGCACGCAGGTCGGGCCCGCACCGACGCTCTGGGAGAACGCCAGATCTTCACGGGCGCGACAGGGCCCTTGTCGCTCGCCCCCGCACTTCCCGCCCCGGGGCGAGTCCGCCGGCAATAGGCGTCGCGTGAGTTCCGCGTCAGCCGAGCGACCCCACCACCGCATCCCAGATGGTCGGATCGCTGAACAGCGGCACCATCAGCAGCACACTGGCAGTGAGGGTGAAGACCACACCGCCGACGAGCGGAATCCACCACGTGACATGGCCCCGCCGCATGGTCAGCCACGTCAGCGTGGCGGTCAGCAACCACCCGAGGCCGAGGACCAACGCGGCGGCAAGACCCCATCCGCGGCCCCCGCCGACGAACTCCGCGTCGACGCCCATGATGGCCAGCAGCGTGTTGGCATACGTGGAGTAATCGGTGAAGGCGGGGATGGAGGCCAGGACGTTGAACAGCCCGTAACCGAGAAGCGCGAACGTCGCGATGCGATCGAACATGCGCGGGCGGCGAACCGGGCGAACCGCATCGGAGGCCGACGGCACCGCGGGCGGCGGGGAGCCGGGCTGCAGAGGCGTCGGCGACTGCGTTGTCGGCTGAGATGCCGTCCCGGACGATCCATATGGCGGGGCGGGTGCAGCCGGCCCGGCGGGGACGTCCAGGGACTGCCCGGCCGACAGCGCGAACGTCGCATCGGGCTGCTGGATGCGCGCGCGCTGCTCTTCCGGCGTGGCGTACTCGCCGTACTCGGGACGCTCGGGACGCTCGGGACGTGCGGGCTGCTCGGCCCCGGAAGTGCTCACGCGGTGGTTCCCCGACCGCCGAGCGCGCGCTCGTCGCGCTGGCCGGACGAATCGTGGCGCAACTCTTTGGGAAGCGAGAAGATGAGGTCCTCTTCGGCCGTCTTGACCTGCTCGACGTCGCGATAGCCCGCGCCCGCGAGGTCGGCGAGGACCTGATCGACGAGCACCTCGGGAACGGATGCCCCGCTCGTGACACCGACCGCTTCGACCCCGTCGAACCATTCCTGGCGCATCTCGTCCGCGTAGTCCACGCGGTACGCGGCCTTGGCGCCGTGCTCGAGGGCGACCTCGACGAGGCGAACGCTGTTGGACGAGTTGGCCGATCCGACGACGATGACGAGATCGGCGTCGCGGGCGACCTTCTTGATCGCGACCTGACGGTTCTGCGTCGCGTAACAGATATCGTCCGAGGGCGGGTCCTGCAACTGCGGAAAGCGCGTGCGCAGGCGCCGGACGGTCTCCATCGTCTCATCGACCGACAAGGTCGTCTGCGACAGCCATACGACCTTCGACGGGTCGCGAACCTCGATCGTGTCCGCCTCATCGGGCGAACCGACGAGGGTGACGTGCTCGGGTGCCTCGCCCGCCGTGCCCTCGACCTCTTCGTGGCCCTCGTGGCCGATCAGCAGGATCTCGAAGTCATCGCGCGCGAAGCGGACGGCCTCACGGTGCACCTTGGTGACGAGCGGGCACGTCGCGTCGATCGCCTGCAGGCCGCGATCCGCGGCCTGCGAGACGACGGCCGGCGAGACGCCATGGGCGCTGAAGACGATGTGGGCACCGGCGGGAACCTCGTCGACCTCGTCGACGAAGATCGCGCCCTGCGATTCGAGCGCGGTGACGACGTGGACGTTGTGCACGATCTGCTTGCGCACGTACACGGGTGCTCCGAAGCGCTCCAGCGCCTTCTCGACCGCGATGACGGCTCTGTCCACACCCGCGCAGTATCCACGAGGGGCAGCCAGCAGAACCCGCTTGTGTCCCTGAACCGGGATATCCTGAAGACGCCCTGCACGACCCGGAACTCGGGGCAGGGGCATATGGACGGCGGGGGTGCTCACTCCTCGATTCTACGGGGGCGCAGCTGCGCCCCGGCCGGGAGGACCCAGATGACGGACGCTTCGACGTCTCGGAGCGACCCCGCTTCGGGTCGAGCGGTGACGGGGCCGGCCTTCGCTCCGCCCGGCGGAGCGGTGCATCCCCGCGACTCCAGCCCCGACCATCCGTGCTCCGTCGCGGCGCTGGGCACCGTTGTGCGCGATTACGTGGCAAAGCTCGGATCGCCCTGGATCGAGGGCGAGGTGACCGAGTGGAACGTCCGCAACGTCGGCACCTTCGCCCGCCTGCGCGACCTCGAAGGCGACGCGGTGATCTCGCTCACCATCTGGTCGCGCGTGCGGGATCGGCTGCCGAAAGACATCAAGCCCGGTGACCACATCATCGTCTGCGCCAAGCCCGAGTACCGCGTCAGATCGGGCGATCTGTCGTACACGGTTTCCTCGGCTCGACATGTCGGGCTCGGCGACCTGCTCGAGAACCTCGAGCGTCTGCGCTCCCAGCTCCGCGCCGAAGGGCTGTTCGACCCCGAGCGCAAGCGTCCAGTGCCCTTCCTCCCTCATCTCGTCGGACTCATCACCGCGAGGAACTCGGATGCCGAGAAGGATGTTCTGCGCAACGCCGAACTGCGCTGGCCGCATGTGAGCTTCCGCGTCGAGCACGCGACGGTACAGGGCGACCAGTGCGTTCCCTCGGTGCTCGCCGCGCTCCGCACACTCGAGGACGACCCTGCGGTCGACGTGATCGTGATCGCCCGCGGCGGCGGCGACTTCCAGGACCTGCTCGGCTTCAGCGACGAGCGCCTGCTGCGCGCCGTCGCCCGCGCACGCACCCCCGTCGTGAGCGCGATCGGCCACGACGCGGACCGGCCTTTGCTCGACGAGGTCGCGGATCTGCGCGCCTCCACCCCGACGGATGCCGCCAAGCGGATCGTTCCCGATATCGCCGAACAACTCGCGATCGTGCGGCAGGTTCGCGGGCGCCTTGCCGCGCGGGTCGCGCAGAAGTTGCAGCACGAGGGCG
>DMUE01000001.1 GCA_003476465.1 Microbacterium sp.
GTTCGATCGGGAGACCGAATGTCTCGGTCAGGTTTTCGGCGGTCAGCGCCTCGGTGAGCGGCCCCGCCACCACGGCGGACCCGTCCCGGATCAGCAGCACGTGCGTGAAGCCAACAGGGATCTCCTCCACGTGGTGCGTGACCATGACCATGGCGGGTGTCGTGGGTGCTTGTGCGTAACCGCCGAGCAGAGTGAGCAACTCCTCGCGCGCCCCGAGATCCAGGCTCGCTGTCGGTTCGTCCAGCAGCAGCAGCTCGGGATCCGTCATGACGGCACGGGCAATCTGCACCCGCTTCTGTTCGCCATCCGACAAGGTTCCGAACGTGCGATCGGCCAGGTGGTCGAGGTTCCACTCCGCGAGTACGCGGAGTGCGCGGCGCTCGTCGATGTCCTCGTAGTCTTCGCGCCAGCGACCGAGAACTGCGAAGGCGGCGGTCATGACCGCGTCGATCACGCGCTCATCGCCCGGCATCCGTCGCGCCATTGCCGACGACGCGAACCCGATCCGCGGCCGAAGCTCGAAGACATCCGTCCGTCCGAGCCGTTCGCCCAGGACATGCACCTCTCCGCTGGTCGGATAGATCACCGTGTCGGCGAGCTGCAGTAGCGTGGTCTTGCCTGCACCGTTCGGACCGAGGATGACCCAGCGCTGGTCGTCCTCGACGTTCCAGTCCAGGCGGTCGACGATGTCGCGACCGTCACGGCGTACGACGACATCATGGAATTGCAGGACCGCGACCATCGTCCCAGCCTATCGGGCCGTCATCTGCTAATGGTCCGCCACGACGCGCTTATAGAGGTCGTGGGTCTCGGCCCCGATGCGATCCCAGCTGAAGGATGATGCGGCGCGCTCCCTCCCTGCGCGGCCGTAGGCCGCCGCCTGCGCCGGATCAGCCACCACCTCGGTGAGGACGGCCGCGAGGTCGCGCACGAACCGGTCGGCATCGATCGGTGTCCCCGAGCCATCCTGCACCTGCTCGATGGGCACCAGGCGGCCGGTCACCCCGTCATCGACGACCTCTGGGATGCCCCCGGTCGCTGTACCGACGACTGCCGCGCCGCAGGCCATCGCCTCCAGATTGACAATCCCGAGCGGCTCATACACCGAGGGGCATACGAACGTCGTCGCGGCGCTCAAGAGGGCGCGCAGTTCGAGTCGCGAGAGCGTGCGATCTATCCAGACGACCCCGTCGCGCTCCTGCTGCAGCCCCCGCACGGCGGATTCGATCTCGGCGAGGATTTCGGGGGTGTCGGGCGCGCCGGCACACAGCACCAGCTGCACGTCAGGTGGCAACAGGGCCGCGGCGCGGAGCAGATATGGCAGTCCCTTCTGACGCGTGATCCGCCCGACGAACACGATGGAGGGTCGATCGGGGTCAAGCCCCAGCCGCCGCGCAGAAGCAGGATCGTCGAGTGGCGCCCACTCGTCCACGTCGATCCCGTTGTGAATCACCTGGACTTTCTCGGGGTCCAGTGCGGGGTAGCTGCGCAGAATGTCGGTGCGCATCCCGGCGCTGACCGCGATGACCGCCTCGGCGGATTCGTACGCCGTCCGCTCGACCCAGCTCGACACGGCGTAGCCACCACCGAGCTGCTCCGCCTTCCACGGCCGCAGAGGTTCGAGGCTGTGCGCCGAGACGATGTGCGGGATGCCGTGCAGCAGCGACGCCGTGTGACCGGCGAAATTGGCGTACCACGTGTGCGAATGCACCACATCGGCGCCAGCGATGTCCCCGACGATCTCGAGATCCACGCCCATCGTCTGGATCGCGGGGTTCGCTGTGGCGAGTTCGCCGGGTACGGAATACGACGTCGTTCCCGCCTCGTCGCGATCCGCGCCGAACGCCCGAACGCGCACATCCATGCGAGTGCGCAGGGCCCGAACGAGTTCCGTGACATGCACACCCGCACCCCCGTATACCTCCGGCGGATACTCCTTCGTGACGATGTCGACGCGCATGTCTGCCACGCTAGTCGCCGCGGGAAGGGGGGCATAGTCTGTCGACATGGCCGCACCGCCGAAGGTATTCGGAATAATCCTCGCCGGCGGCGAGGGCAAGCGTTTGATGCCTCTGACGGCAGACCGAGCCAAGCCCGCTGTGCCCTTCGGAGGGCAGTATCGCCTGATCGATTTCGCGATCTCGAACCTGATCAATTCCGGGCTGCGCCAGCTCGTCGTCTTGACGCAGTACAAGTCGCACAGTCTCGATCGCCACATCACCCAGACGTGGCGTATGTCGACGATGCTCGACTCGTACGTCACCTCGGTGCCGGCGCAGCAGCGGTTGGGCAAGCGGTGGTTCTCGGGCTCCGCGGATGCCATCCTGCAGAGCCTCAATCTGATCAACGATGAAAAGCCCGACATCGTCGTCGTCATCGGCGCGGACCACGTGTATCGCATGGATTTCCGTCAGATGCTCGACGCCCACATCGCGTCCGGCGCCCGCGCAACCGTTGCCGGCATCCGCCAGCCCATCTCATTCGCGAACCAGTTCGGCGTGATCGACGTCGACAAGGCCGACCCGACCCGCATCCGTGATTTCCTCGAGAAGCCGCACAACCCCGAGGGCCTCGCCGACGCGCCCCATGAGGTGCTCGCCTCGATGGGCAACTACATCTTCGATGCCGACGCCCTCATCGAGGCCGTCGAGGTGGATGGTGAGCTGACCACGTCGGACCACGACATGGGCGGCGACATCGTGCCCTATTTCGTGGGCCGCGGTGAGGCGGGGGTGTACGACATGAAGCGCAACGACGTACCGGGATCGACCGACCGCGACCGGGCCTACTGGCGCGACGTGGGAACGATCGATTCGTTCTTCGATGCGCATATGGACCTCATCTCCACCCTGCCGATCTTCAACCTGTACAACACGGACTGGCCGATCCATTCGCAGACCGTCAACTCCCCGCCGGCGAAATTCGTGCGGGACTCGGTCGGGCGCATCGGCAACGCCATCGACTCGATCGTCTCCCTCGGATCGGTGCTCTCCGGCACCCACCTCGAACGCAGCGTCGTCGGTCCCTGGGCCCTCTCGGGCGGCGGATCGACGATCACGGATTCTGTTCTGTTCGACTACGTCCGCGTCGGTTCGGGCGCCCGCATCCATCGCGCGATCCTCGACAAGAACGTCGAACTTGCTCCCGGCGCGACCGTGGGGGTCGACCGCGAGCGCGACCTCGCGCGCGGTTTCACGATCACGGACTCGGGCATCACCGTCGTGGGTAAGAATTTCCGAGTGGAGGCATGAGGCCCACTAATCTCGAGAAGTGAGAATCGATCGCGCCCGCCTGCTCGTCGTTCTGGACGCCGATTCGACTCTGATCCGCAACGAGGTCATCGAATTGATCGCGGATGAGGCGGGACGCGGACCGGAGGTTGCAGCCGCCACCGAGGCGGCCATGCGCGGTGAGATCGACTTCGCGGCGAGCCTGCGGGCGCGCGTCGGTGTGCTCGCCGGTGTGCCCGTCTCGGCATTCGACCGGGTCATCCAGCGCATCGAACCGACCCCGGGCGTTCGGGAGCTCATCGACGCCGTGCACCAGCGAAGCGGGATCGTCGGGGTGGTGTCGGGCGGCTTCCACGAGATCCTCGACGCCATCGCACCCGCACTCGGTGTCGACGTATGGCGCGCGAATCGCCTGAGTCACCTCTCTGGCGCACTCGTCGGCACGGTCGATGGGGACATCGTGGACGGCGCGACCAAGGCCGCGTCACTTATCCAATGGGCGCAGGAATACGACGTACCCCTCGGGCGCACGATCGCCATCGGCGACGGCGCGAATGACCTCGCCATGCTCGCCGCGGCGGGGTTGGGCCTCGCGTTCAACGCCAAACCGGCCGTGCGAGCGGTGGCACCGCTCGTGGTGGGACGGGTCGACCTCCGCGAAGTTATTCCGCTCCTGCCTCGGTGATCGGCGGCGGGTGTCATCGCCGTTCTCGGTGTCAGTGCCCCATCCCGAGACCGCCGTCCACGGGAATGACCGCTCCCGAGATGTAGGCCGCATCGTCCGATGCCAGCCAGGTGACAACTCGCGCCACCTCATCGGGCGTGGCGAATCGCCCGGCCGGGATGTTGCGTTTGTACTCGGCCTGCGTCTCGGCGGGCAGAGCAGCGGTCATGTCGGTCTCGATGAATCCCGGGGCCACGACGTTTGCCGTGATGCCGCGCCCCCCGAGTTCACGGGTGAGCGATCGCGCAAAGCCCACGAGCCCGCTCTTGGAGGAAGCGTAGTTGACCTGCCCGGCAGAACCGTACAGACCCACGACGCTTGACATCAGGATGACTCGCCCCCAGCGCGCCCGCAGCATGCCTTTCGAAGCCCGTTTGACCACACGGAAGGCTCCGCCGAGGTTCGTCGTGACTACGGAGTCGAAGTCGTCGTCCGACATCCGCATCATCAACGTGTCTTTCGTGATCCCCGCATTCGCGACGACGACCTCGACCGTCCCCAGCTGAGCCTCGACCTCACCGAATGCCGCGTCGAGGGACGCCGAGTCGGTGACGTCGGCGCGAACCGTCAATGCTCCCTCGGGGCCGTCCCCCGACCGGGCGGTCACGGCGACCCGGTGTCCTTCGGCGACGAAACGCGCGGCGATGGCGCGTCCGATTCCGCGGTTTCCGCCGGTGATGAGGACGGCGCGTTCGGTGGTCATGACACTCCAGGTGTGGGTCGGGCGGCAGGTGGGCGG